>JAHINX010000005.1 GCA_018895765.1 Patescibacteria group bacterium | reverse complement strand
AGCCAAAATTTATATTGTTTGAGTTTGAGCTGGCGAAAACGAGTTGTATAAATTTTGGTGATTTTCTACTGCGAGTAATTATTTGTAGAGACCGCAACAGGAGAACAAAAATTATTTTACACACTTTATCCTTTTCTTCCATATAGATAGTGCCCCGATATTCATCGGGGCACAACAAACAATTAAATCCCCCACCTAACCCCAGTAGTAGAAGCGGCAGCTTCACTACGGGGCAGGCCTCCCCCTTGAGTACAAGAGGGAGGAAAAAAAGGCAGGCCTCAAATCTGTCCACAAATAACCATAGCTATACCGCAAAAACGTAGTTTAATACTATTTGGAGCCTTGACAAGCATAGTATAATATAGTATAATATAAATAGATAAGTCCCTAGGGTAAAGCGTTGTGGAGGGCGTTCTCTAAAGGAACATCCCTGCGAAACAACGACATTCCCAACAGGCAAATTAAAAATCCGCTCAAAGCGGGTTTTTAATTTGAATCAATTTGAGTCCTAATTCCTTAAAAATATCTTTGGACCCTTTCTGGTATTCCTTATAAAATGTATTTGAAACAAAATCGGCTAGCTCTAATAATGTATCCGTGTTCGAAGGAGTATGCTTAAATATACAATTCGTTTTAGGATAATTCTTTTTTAAAAACTTTTCAATATCTTCTTTAAATTCCTTACTGCCTAATTTTCCACCCTTATGCTTGCGTTTATCAATGATGATACGCACCAATTGATACTCTCTAAGCGATAATTCCGCTAATAATTTTTTTAATAATTCTAAATATATTTTTTCAAATTGTATTTTGTTTGTGGTAAAATAATCTTTATTTGAAATTTGCTGAATAATTTGAAAAACTGACAAAGCCGATACGTCGTGCCTGCAAATAAGTTTGATTGATGGCTTACGAAGAGGTTCAAAGTGCGAGTCTGTTGCATGTATTCTTTTTTTCCTTGAAAGATATTCTTTTCTAATTTTTTTCCAACTTTTTCTCAATATCTTATCGTTTAAAACAGCAAAACCATTAATACTAATAAATTGTTTACCTTTTTCACGTTGTAAATTATACGATTCATCAAGATATATATTCATGTTTTTGAAATTAATATTACATAACTTACATTCTCCCAAAATTTTCGCTGAAATGCAAACCCGGTAGTAGAAATTTGGCTGCCCAAAGGGCATAAAAAAATTTGCCAAATTTTCACTACCGGGCAAGCCCCGCACATAAAAAAAGCCCCGCCTGTCCGAGCGACAGCGGGGCGTGATAAAGAGCTACCCCAACCACCTAGATAATACTGCAACAATATTAAATATGGCAAAGGGTAATGTCATTATTATTAGCCAATCCACAAACCCAAGATTTTGCTTTTTCTTTGTCAAAAAACTATGCAGAAAAAAAATATTATAAACTAAAACAATAATTCCGGCCACAAGCACAATAACGTCCCGCATTTGTGCCTCCTTCCTTTCGTTATAACAATACTACTACATTTTCATTACTTTGTCAAGTATAAAAAGATAAAACTGCCATTGGCGGAGCCAAAAATACGTCCCGATGTCCTTCGGGACACAATGAGGGGTGGTGGTCGGGGTATGAGGGGGTTACTCCCTCTCCTCTCTATAAAGGATAAAGCGGGAAAAATAATTTTTGCGCGACTTGTGGCCGCGGACTCGTTAAGCAAATAATTGCGAGCAGCCAAAATTTATATTGTTTGAGTTTGAGCTGGCGAAAACGAGTTGTATAAATTTTGGTGATTTTCTACTGCGAGTAATTATTTGTAGAGACCGCAACAGGAGAACAAAAATTATTTTATCTGCTTTATCCTTTGCTTACATATAGATTGTGCCCGCGTTGACGCGCGGGCACATCAAACAAATCCCCCTCCTCGCCCTTGATTACAAGAGGGAGGAAAAATATAATTAAATCCCCTAAACTCCGATTTTCCAAACCCCTTTTTCGCGAAAAGCCGGGATGGTTTGCCTTTTCGCCTTGTTAAGAAAAATTTTAAGAGATTCTTTTTGTATTTCAGAAAATTCAGCCAAACGAATTATCTTTTCACCTTTCAGATAAGCAATCCTTTTGTGGAACGACTCTAAAAGCGCCAAAGAAATAACCTTGTCCATTATTGCTGTTTTTTTCTTGTTGCTATTCCGATACTCTTCAAAAGATTTATAATAAACAGCCTTCTCTTTATCGCGAATGATGACCGGAGGAAACCCTAATTGCATCAATTGATAATTGATTAACACCCGGCCGATTCTTCCATTGCCATCACAAAACGGATGAATATATTCAAACTCCAAATGAAATTTAGTAATTTTTTCTAAAAAATACGAACTATGGTTGCTTGAATATTCCAGTAACACCGAGCTGATCATAGCACTGATATGTTCCGGCGCAGGAGCAATATGCGTTCCGACCCTCACGTATTCATGTTGTTTTCTAAATCTTCCCGCAATACCCTCATCAATATTAGAAATAAGCATTTTATGCAAAAGCAAAATCAGCTCTTCATCAATATTCTTTTCGTTTATTTTTTGCCTGATATATCCAAACACTTGCGCCAAATTTTTTGCTTCAAAAACTTCACGCACCGGCACATTGCGGGAAACCTCCATATTCAAAAGAATTTTTTCCGTTTCGGAAATTGTTAATGTAGAGTTTTCTATTGCATTAGAATTATAGACGGACTCGGGAAGCTCCGCTTCAAAAACAATATCCAAAAGCGATTCTTTATTTTTTTTCAAAGAATCGTATTCTTGTTTGAGTGAATCAATTTTTTCCTTAATGTCTTTTGTTATGGCCATAAATAGAGTGTTATTAATTTATGCTATTATTATAGCATATTCACGCTAAAATGTCAATATGCCGTGAATTTTATTAAAAAGTCGCCTAAATTCACGCGAAATCCATCATTCCCGCCCTACAATGGAACAGTTTAACAGGGTAAAGCTTGCGACTATGTATCGGGTTCCCGGCATCAGATTCGCACATTAAAAAAACGCGAGGGTGTGCTCGCGTTGATGCTGATTAATATAAAATCAGTCAGTTGGAAACTCTTCGTCCAATTCTGCCAGCGCTTCTCTCATATGTTCTGACGCGGGCAAAAGAGCTTTGTGTTGCGGACTCGTCAAAAACCCTATTTCCGCCTCTTTTAGAGAGGTGACCTTTTGCTCAACAGATGATAGTCGTGGCAACCAAAGCTTAACCTCGGGAGAAGATGATGATCCTGCGACTTGCAAAACTCTTGCTTGCAACTCCTCCCTTACTTTTAGCAATCTCCTCTGCGCTTCTTGTATTTCCTCTTCCTTTGCCCCACCCAGTCCTTTAGAAAAATACTTATCAAACGATTCCGCCTCTTCATTATATTCATCAATGGATTTTATCAGACTATACAAATATCTGTTTCTTGGATCACTCAATATTTTTCTAACCTTTCTTTTTCTGATTGCTTCTGATAATTTATATAATCCAAATGCTGTTAAGATTCCAGCTGGCAGCATTCCAAGAGCTGCTAAGACACCTGAATCTGTCAATATAAGCGCTAGCATAAAATAACCCGTAGACATTAATACTGCACTACACATGCCGAGCATGCCTGAAATATCATTATTACTTTTATAGGCTTTATAAGTAGGCGTGTTTTTGTCATAAGTTATAGCTAATTGTTTAGGAACTGGGAGTGTTTCCATTCTTTTCTCCTTATGTCTATTTAAAGATTAGCATTATTATTGGAGTGTGTCAAGTACAAATGAGTGGATCCCGGATATTTTGCTGATGCAAAATTCCGGGATGACAATGGAGCAATAAAAATTCCCTGCAGAATAAATCTGCAGGGAATGTGCGGGGTGGCTAGAAGCTCTCTGAGGAGCCGAGCTGGATGAGCTCGATATCCTCCGACTTCACGCCGTTCACTTCTGCCAGCACCATCTTGGCGCTCTCCACCGTGAGGGTGCGGACATAGCCGTCATACCAGCCGTCCGGCGCAAGCTCCACCGCAAAGTCCCGGCCATCCGCGAGCTTCTCCGGAGCATCGGACCCGATGCTCACGCGAGGAAGAAACACGTTGTCCGAGTAAAAATCCTCCCACTCAGTCTCGGGCGTAATCTGCCCTGCCACATTGTAGCGCATCTGTCTCCTCCTTGTTGGTTTTTGTTAATATGGATATTAGCATATTTTTATGATTTTGTCAAGGAAAACAAAAGGCGCGGCTATAAGCCGCGCCCTAAATAATTTATTCGTAATTGATAATCATTCTTAATATGTCGCAAAGCGACTCATTCGTTGATAATTGAAAATTGATAATTGATAATTTCTATTCCCATCCTTTTTCTTCCAGTCCGGCGCGAGCAGAATCTACCTGCGCTTCGTGCTTAGACATACCTTTACCCTCGGCAATTTTTTCTTCTCCAATATAAACTCCGACGGTAAATTTTTTCGCATGATCGGGGCCGACCTCTTTCAAAACTTTATAATTTGGGGTAATGCCAAATTTTTCCTGCGCCACTTCCTGAAACCGGCTTTTCGGATCAAGATATAATTTTTTCTCCAAAATTTCTGAAAGTTTTACCAGCAAACATTTTTTTAAAAATTTTTCCGCTACTTTATATCCCTGATCCAAATAAATCGCGCCAACTACCGCTTCAAAAGCGTTTGCCAGAATATATAGCCGGGCTTTGGAGTCTTTGTCTTTTGTTTCTCCACGCGAGAGAAGCATATAATCGTCAACTCCCAAATCTCGGCATAGGTCGCCCAAAGTATTGGCATTTACCAATGACGCACGCCAGTTGGTCAGGTCGCCCTCGGGATTTGGAAAATTTTTAAACAAGTATTCCGTTACTATCAATTCTATTACCGCATCTCCCAAAAATTCTAGCCGTTCATTATGCCCCAAGGGAAATTTTGGATGTTCATTTAAATAAGAGCGGTGGGCAACCGCTGTAGTTAGAAAATCTATATCTTTAAATTTTACGCCAAGTTTTTTGGCTAATTCGGAAACGTCTTTCATAATAATAGTAACTCGTAACTTGTAACTGGTAACTCGTATAATATTTTTAAGATATTGCTCTACAAAGCAACACCTTTTACGAATTACAAATTACGAATTACGGATTACGAATTGTTTATTTTTATTCTGAAGGTTGAGATTCCTCGGCTTCGCCGGGTACGGCTTCGCTCGGAATGACAGGGTGGGAAGATTCTTCCGTGTTTTCCCTCCGGGCTGGAGCCTCCGGGCTGGAAGCTTGTTTTATTGTTTTCTTGTTTTCTTGTTCTCTGTCCACTTCTTTTATTTCTCCCAATGCTTCCATATCTTTGTAAATTGCGCCAAGAACCCCGTTTACAAATTTTCCGGATGATTCTCCCCCAAAATTTTTTGCCAGCTCAATCGCTTCATTAATCGCAACCTTTGCTGGAATGTTTGGAGAATGTTTTAATTCAAAAATTCCAATACGCAAAACATTTCTGTCAACCGTTGTAATCTGGTCCAATGGCCACTCTGGCGCATATTTGATAATAATGGCGTCTATTTCTTCTTTATATTTTTTTACGCCATCAATCAGCTCTTGCACAAATCCCTTGTCATCCAGCCCAGCGGCAAATTGATCTTTGTCATAATCTACAATATCTTTTATTTTTTCTTCGCCTGCCATTCCATTTCGAAAATCCCACTCATAGAGTGTTTGCATTGCTAAGGCTCTAGCTAAGTGTCTGTTGGCCATATTCTAATTTCAAATTTTAAATTTCAAATTTCAAATTTAATTATTAGTTCCGCCTTGCGGAACACAACATATAAATTTGCGATCTGCAATTATGCTTTTTCGCATTGCGAACAAGCAAAGTGTGGGCGTTTTGTTGCGCCACATTTTTTGCACTTTGTAAGAGCAGACGGCGTTAATGCGTCGTGTGACCTACGATGTCCCTGCTTTGACTTGTTTGTCTTTACTTTTGGTTTCATAAAATTAGCGTTTAGCGATTAGCGGTTAGCAATTAGGGTATTAATTATCTGTCGCAAAACGGCACATTTTTCACTAAACCCTAAACGCTATACGCTAAGTGCTATCTTTATATTAATGTAACTGACGCGGCTTTATCGCTTTCGACTTTGAAGCGCATCAGGCGGACGCCCTGAGTTGCCCGTCCCAAAGACGGAACGCCACCAAACTTCATTCTGATAACCTGTCCTTTTTCCGAAATTATTATCATATCTCGGCCGTCGTCTTCGGTATTGGCGATAAAAGCGCGAACTATCTCGCCAGTTTTTGCAGTAATATTTGCCGTTTTAATTCCAGAACCGCCTCTTCCCTGAACTTTATATGATTTTAACGAAGTCTTTTTGCCATAGCCTTTTGCTGTGACAATAAGTAAGTCTAAAATATTTTTGCTGACCATTTTCGGATCTACGACATCCATGCCAACAACATAATCATTTTTCTTGAGACGGATGGCGCGAACGCCGGCTGCGGTTCTGCCCATTGCGCGGACGTTTGTTTCTTTAAATCTTATTGCTTGTCCTTGCGATGTTACTATCATTATATCATTATTTCCGCTTGAAGGCTTTACCCACTCTAAATAATCGTCATCATGAAGGCCGATAGCAATGAGGCCGGAGCGGCGGACATTTTGAAATTCGCTAATTGCCACTTTTTTAATCAACCCTTTTTTGGTTGCCATAACAAGATATTTCTCTTCACTGATATCGTCAAAAGAAAGAACCGTAGAAACCTTTTCATTTGGTCCCAATTGCAAAAAGTTCTGTAATGCCTGGCCTTTTGCTGTGCGCGTTGCCGGCGGGACATCATAAGTTTTGAGCTGAAATACTCGGCCACGGGTTGTGAAAAAGAAAAGGTCATTGTGCGTCATTGTTGAAAAAAGGACCTCCACAATATCTTCTTCTTTGGTCGTTAGACCCATCACACCTTTTCCGCCTCTGCCCTGGCTTTTGAAAGTATCCGGCGGAATGCGCTTGATATATCCATCTTGAGTAATCATCACAATCGTTGGCTCATTTGGGACTAGATCTTCTGGTTTGAATTCTTTGACTCCATGAGAGACAACTTTTGTTTTTCTCTCGTCTCCATATTTTTCTTTAATTTCTTTTATCTCGTCTTTCAAAACACCCTCCATTTTATTTTTTGATTTCAAAAGATCTTCCAATTCTTTTATGAGAGCCTGCTTTTCTTTCAATTCCTGTTCAACTTTTATCCGTTCCATATTTGCCAACTGTTGCAAGCGCATTTCCAAAATGGCAACCGACTGAATCTCTGTGAGTTTGAATTTTTTTATCAAATTTACTTTTGCTTCGTCTTTATCGCTACTCTTTTTTATTGTAGTAATAATCTGATCAATTTTTAAAATTGCGATTTTCAAGCCTTCCAAAATATGAGCGCGCTCACGGGCTCTGGTTAAATCGTATTCTGCCCGGCGCCTTATAACTACAAGGCGGTGTTTTATATATTCTTCCAAAACATTTTTCAAGGTGAGCACCTTGGGCTGAATACCATCTACAAGCGCCAGCATATTAACATGAAAAGTTCCCTGAAGTTGGGTAAGAACAAAAAGACGGTTCAAAACCTTTTTAGGATAGGCATCCTTTTTAAGTTCTATCACAATCCTAATGCCTTCTTTTGAGGACTCATCACGGACATCTCTAATGCTTTCTATTTTTTTAGTCTGGACAAGCTCGGCAATCTTTTCTATCAAAGTTGATTTATTCACCTGATAGGGAATCTCACTGATGATGATTCTAAATTTTCCATCTTCTTCCTGAATATCCGTTTTGGCCTGCATAACTATTCCGCCCCTCCCTGTAGCATAAGCTGTCTTTATTTCATTTTTATCAAAAATAATTCCTCCGGTCGGAAAGTCCGGTCCTTTAACAAACTCCATCAAATCATCAACTCCGCAATCAGGGTTGTCTATCAGATGACTTATTGCATCACATACCTCCGTCAAATTATGCGGGGGAATATTTGTCGCCATACCGACGGCAATACCCATTGATCCGTTTAAAAGAAGATTTGGAAGCTTGGCCGGTAAAACTCTTGGCTCTTTTTGTGTAACATCGTAATTTGGTACAAAGTCTATCGTTTCTTTGTCTATGTCAAACATAAGCTCTTCGGCAATGCCCTGCATCTTGGCCTCTGTATAACGCATAGCAGCCGGCGAATCGCCGTCAATTGAGTTATGAACGAATATTCCAGCATCCAAAAGAAAATTATGCGTCCCGTCGATTGTTAAATCAAAGACATCTTCTCTTTTCTTGAGTTTCTTGACTGAAACGACTTTATGATTATGATATTTCGCGTTTTCTACAATTTCATTGAAATCTCCAAAATATGTTAATGCTGTTGCTAATTTTGGAATACCGTTGTTATATCTTTGCTTTTCATAAATATCGGGCGTTATCTCTTTTTCTATACTTAGCAGTTTTGAAACATAACCCAAAATTTTACTTTTTATCACTTGCTTTCTATACTCGGAATTTTGCCATTTTTTCTTTAAACTGATAGCCGCTCTCTCTGAAAGCTTTTTCATTAAATCAGGATTTTCTTGACAGCGTTTTTTATTTCTCAAACTAATGCCCTTGCTAATTTTCTGACGAAATTCCTTATCTTGCCATTGCTTTTTCGCTTTTTTGCTATGCAACTCGCGCATTTCGGGATTACTCCAAAGAACCTCAGCCATTTCACTAAAATGATTGTCTGAATATTTCGCGCGATATTCCGGATTCTCCCAAAGTTTCTTGGATATCTTTGATTGCTTGTTTCTAAATTCAGGGTCGACCCATCGTTCTTTACTTAATTTTGAAATTTTTTCGCGATGTGAGTTATCTTGCCATAGCCTAATAGAAATTTCTTTCATTTTTTCTGCCATTTCTTTTCTATATTTTTTATCTTGCCAGCGATTCTTTAATTCTTTAGATTTTAAATCGCTCAAAAGTTTTTGAAACTCCGGCCGAGCCCACAATTTTTTAAGATTCTTACTTGACATTTCTGACATTCGCTTTTTATATTCCGGGTCTGTCCACATTTCTTTAATTCTTTCCGATTGTTTTTTCCGAAATTCAGAATTTGCCCAAAGCTTTTTATTAAGTTTTCTTGCGCGCTCCGCAAAAAGATATTTATGGCTTTCAATATATTTTCTTCTGCCTTCGGCTAATTTTTTTACATATTCCGAATCATTCTTATGTCTTTCGCTCATAAATTCATAATGCGCCTTCCAATGTTCTTTCCAATTCATCCTTTCTATATTATCCGGATTATTATTTTTCTTATTAAAATCAGCGTGATGGCGGATACGCCCTCTATTTCTTTCATAAATTCCATTTTTAATATTCCATTCATCAGACAAATGATGCGCCCATTCCCACTTTCTGGTTTGTGGCTGGCGAATCATGAAATAATCCACAATATTTGAATCATCCTCTTTCGTGGAAAAGCGCGAATAAAGCGGCATCAACGATTCGTTCTTACATAAATTCTGCGCCTCTTTATAGCTTCCGTCTCGCAACATAAAACGATGATTTGGCGTACACTGAATCTTCTCGCCGTTATCAAGAACGACCTGAACCAATTCGGCCTGCTTTCTGGTTAAACGAGGTCTTTTTATTTCCGCGATTTCAATTCTTTTTGTTTCATCATTAAAAGTATAAGTAAAATTCTTTTCGCCTTTTTTTGCTTCTTTTATCAATTCTCCGAACGATAATGAGCGTCCATCTGTCAACTTTACTTTTGTATCTTTCGTAAAACAACCCCAGTTTCCTTGTCCATGCACAAGCGTATAACGAAGAGAAAAATCCTGCGCCATTCTAGCCATAGAATCATAAACTGCCGAATCACCATGAGGATGATATTTTCCCAAAACTTCACCAACCACGGTCGCTGATTTACGGAATTTTCCACTGGAGCGGAGTCCCATCTGCCACATAGCATACAAAATTCTGCGGTGCACCGGTTTTAGGCCATCACGGATATCGGGAAGGGCACGAGAAATAATAACACTCATTGCATAATCCAAATATGCCTCCTGCATTTCAGAGACAATGTTGACTTCTTTCAACTGGCCGATGTTTTTATCCGGTTCTAATATTTTTTTATTTTTTTCTTCTGGCATAATAATTATTTATTTTCGCGATAGCGAATAGTGAAAACGAAAATATGATTATTGGTCATTGGGATTTGGGAAAGTGGTCATTTCCCCGATTTTTTCTCCCGTGCTTGTCGCTACGGGAGAAGATGTTGCCACCTCTTCCATTGTATAATCCTGCATCATTTTATCAATTTCTTCCATTTGTTTTTTTAAATCGTTTTTCAGTCCGGACAAAGTATCTTCGTTAGAGCTCTTACTATTTTTGGCGCTAACAATAGCCGCGCTGATATTATAATTTGTAAGCGCAATCCAAATAACTCCGATTACAACCGTTACTCCGATTACCCAAAGCCACATGTGTACTTTTTTTCTGTCTGAAGACATAAAAAATAATTCAAACTCTAAATACTAAACACTAAACTCTAAACAAACTCAAATGTTCAAAATTCTAAATTCAAAAATAACTATTTTAAATCTTTGATATTTGGATTTGTTTAGAATTTCAAATTTAGGATTTAGAATTTTAAGCATAGCGCCTTAGGCTTTTTCCAAAACTATCACCTTTGTTTCTTCTTCCGGTAAATCTTTTCTTGAAATTTTCAATTTATTCATTGTTTCTTCTTTTGCTCCGTACTCTTTCAAAAATTTTTGCACATCATCCAAGTTGGCAGTGAGCCCCGGCAGTTTATATTGCATCGGGATAATGATT
>JAHINX010000048.1 GCA_018895765.1 Patescibacteria group bacterium | reverse complement strand
TTGCTTCTATTTAAAACAATCTTTTCCAAATGGCTTGGTACGGGGCAGGCCTGTAACTAGAGCTTCCGCCTTCGCTAAGTTCTGCGCTAAAGCTACGAACCTCAAGAAAGCTATGGCGGACAAGTAGGAGTCTCTCGTTACCCGCCTGCCATCGCCAGTGCCCCCGACAGGAATCGGACCTGTAACTAGAGCTTAGGAGTCTCTTGTTATATCCATTTAACTACAGGGGCTCAGGCAGTGGCGGGCAGGTATCCATTTTACCCTGTTAAATTGCTCTGCTTCCTGCAGAGCAATTTAACAGGGTAAACTAAGGGGGCATAGGCCATAGCAGACAAAAATACAAAAAGTAGACAGTGCTCTTGAGGGGAATCGAACCTCTATCTTAGGTTCCGGAAACCTACGTTCTATCCGTTGAACTACAAGAGCAGACATTATATAAGCTTTTTATATTTCATGTGAAACATATCTATACAAATTAAGAAGCGCATCTGCTATAACCTCTGGACCTAGGCAGAATCGAACTGCCGTCTCCGCAATGCGAATGCGGTGTGTTACCACTGTACCATAGGCCCACGGGTAATAGTAGGTGCGAGAATCTCTGCTTCAGATATTAAACCACTTCGACAGTTGCACAATCCTTGCGTCGCAAAATATTATTATGTACTCTTTACGGCCTTTTCTACTCTCTCTTTTATTCTTTTATTAGCTTTTGCGTCGCAAAATAAATTTTAAAGCATCTTACTTTTAGTATAAATAATAGACTAAGGAATCTCAATAGCCTCATTTTCTCAATAATATAATTCTAAGTATAGCACAAATTTAATACAAAATCAAGACCTGATACCCGTTTAAATACAAAAATAACGCTCTAAATGAGATTCTAGCATTGAATAATAAATATAACAATGATAAAATTTAATTATTATGGAATATGTAATAATAACTCTTTTAACTATTCTGGTTGCCACTGTTATAGGCGGAATTATTTGGTTATCCAAAAAACAGGGGACTGACACATCCCAAAATGAAAAACTTATGCTCCTGCAGGATGAATTAAAAAATATTCGGCAGGAAATGCATGGTTCGCTTGAAAAAAATCTTGAATTTGTCCAAAAACAGGCCGGATACAGTACAAAACTAGTGCAGGAAGTAACGGGCAAGCTGACAGAAATAGGGGAAACGAACAAACAGGTGGTAAACTTTGCTTCACAAATGCAGAGTCTGGAAAATATTTTAAAAAACCCAAAGCAACGCGGAATATTAGGCGAATATTTTCTAGAAACATTATTAGGCAATATCCTTCCTCCAAACTCTTATAAAATGCAATACAAATTCCGAGATGGTGAGATTGTTGATGCGGCAATTTTTATAAAAGACAAGATCGTTCCGGTGGATGCGAAGTTTTCACTTGAAAAATATAATATGATAATGGAAGAGGAAGATGCCACCCGCAGAGATACACTAGAAAAAGAATTCAAACGCGATATCAAAAACCGGATTGACGAAACCAGTAAATATATCCGTCCGAACGAGGATACAACTGATTTTGCTTTTATGTTTATTCCGGCAGAAGGCGTTTTCTATAGCCTCTTAATATATAAGGTAGGAAGCACAAATGTAAATTCCGAAGATTTAATAAACTATGCCTTTAAAAAACGGGTGATGATAGTTTCTCCGACCAGCTTTTTCGCATATCTTCAAACCGTAATCCAGGGACTAAAAGCATTAAAAATAGAAGAATCGGTAAAAGACATCCTTGAAAGGGTTGACAAACTGGGCAAACATCTGGTACAATATCAGGAGTATATGAAAAAAGTGGGCTCCAATCTATCCACCACGGTTAATATGTACAACTCTGCGACAAAAGAATGGGGTAAGATAGACAAAGATGTCGCAAAATTGGAACAGGGCGAGGAGCGACTGGAAAAACTAGATGACGTCGAAAAACCAAAACTTTCATAACTTTACGCTCTAAATTTAAAAATAATAGCTTATAACTAAATTATGCCAAATCTAAAAAGCGCAAAAAAGGCGCTGAGACAATCAATAAAGCGCGCGGAAAAAAACTTAAAAAGCAAAGTTGAGGTAAAGGGTTTAATAAAACAAGTTAAAAAAGCGGTTGAAGCAGGGGATAATAAAGCAGAAGAACTCCTAAAACAAACCGGAAAAAAACTTGATAAAATCGCGAAAACCGGATACTTCAAAAAAAATAAAGTTTCGCGCCTCAAATCCCGACTAGCAAAAAGAGTAAATAAAATGAAAAAGTAGATTCTCACGAATTTATATCGGACTTACATTAATATCTAAAAGAAGAGCCATTTGGCTCTTCTTTTGAGTTCCCATACTACTTGCTACATACTGCATACTACTTTTTACATCCTTGCTATTAGCCGATCAAACATCGCCCGCGCGGGAGAACTTGATGATTTGACCGCCATATCAATCTGCAAAAGCCCGCGATAAATATTTTTTAATTCATTGGTCTGGAAGTTGTTTGCTTGAGCCAATGCTTTCTGCGCAACATATGGATGAATACCAAGCTCTTCTGCAACTTCGGCTTTCTGTAGGGAACGGCCATGGCCGTTCCCTACGTTAAAAAATTTTATTTGCAACAAAATCCTTACCTGCCTTGCAACCATTCCCAAAAGCGCGAGTTCGCTTGCGCCGGCGTCAAGCTCGTTTTGTAAAGTCAAAAATGCCAACCGCTTATTTTTTCCAGCAAGCGCGTCAATAAATTTGAAAATATTTTCTTCTGCTTCTTTTTTGAGTAACTGGTCTACAACTTTCCGGCTGATCTTACTATTGGAAGCCAGGCTTCCAATAGTAAAGGTACAGAGCTTGTTAAGCTCCAAATCAATTTTCCATAAATCATTGCCCAAAATTTCTGTAATAAGAGTTGCGGATTCATTATCAATCTCACATCCGTAAAAAGCAACGCGCTTGCGAATCCACCCCGTCAGCTCGTTTCCTGATAAAACATTAAAAGGATAAACAAATTTTTGTTTTAATAAATACTTGCCTAAATCGTTTTTTAAAAATTTTTCATCTCCGCCCTGTTCCCAAACAACCAGAAAGGTTTCTTCCGGTATTTTTTTAATAATCTCCAAAACCGCCGTCTCTTCAATTTTACTTTCCTTCCGGGCTGGAGCCTCCGGGCTGGAAGCTTGTTTTTTCGTTTTCTTATCTTCCTTAATTTTCAAAATTACCATTTTCTTTTCAGCAAAAAATCCGGATGATAAAACCTTGTTGCGAAAATCCGCCAAATCAAAATCCAAGCTTTCAATTGCAGAAATTAAAAAAGAGGTTCCATTATTTTTTAAAAGAAATTGGGCTTTTAATTCTTCAATTTTTTCTTTGGCGCTAAATGTATCTGCGCCATATAATAATATAATCATATATATTATGAGATCTCTCGACCCTAGTAGTAGAAACGGAGTTTCACTACAGGGCCCGCTTCGCTCGAGAACTAATTACCCATCCCGTAATCGGGATACGTTGAGGGGCGCCCCGCCGTTGGCGGGGCAAGGTGGTCCCTCCGTCGCCAAAGGCTATGGAGCGCACGGCGGGGTTTGCGGTGGGTTTCCCTCTCCCCCTCCATTGAATATTTAATTCAGAAACAAGTGAAGATTGTTTTTGAACGACTTGTGGCAAGGTTTGGCTATAAATTAGAGGCGAGGAATAGGAATTTGTACTTGTTTGAGCATAGCGAGTTGTGCAAATTCCGTTAAGTTCCGAGTTCTAATTTATCCAAACCGTGAACAGGAAGTGAAAAAATAATCTTCACTTGCTTCCAACCTTTCAATAGGAGCGAAGAAATTATTTTATTTGCTTCAAGCCTATTCCCATGAACCACCAACCTCCACCTCCACCTCCAACGGAACCGTTAATTTATAAATATGTTCCATTACTTCTTTTATTGCGCTGACTGCTTTTTTTTCTTTTCCTTTTTTTATTTCAAAAACCAGTTCATCGTGCACTTGGAGTACCATCCTAACGTCATCTTCTACTACATTCTTATCCAATTCAATCATTGCCATTTTTATTATATCCGCGGCAGTACCCTGGATTGGCATATTGATTGCCATTCTTTCTGCGGCCGCGCGCACCGGCTCAATATAAGATTTTATTTCCGGCAAATACCGGCGCCGGCCAAAAATTGTTTCAACATAGCCGGTCTTATAGGCCAGCGCCTTTGTTCTTTCAATGTATTCCATAATCGCCGGGTGACTGGAGTAATATCTATCTAAAAAGTCCTGCGCTTCGGCCATAGATGATTTTATACTTCGGCCAAGACCTTGCACACCCATTCCATACAAAACGCCAAAATTAACCGCCTTTGCCTTTCTGCGCATTTCTTTGGTAACATCTTCCGGCTTTACATTAAAAACTTCTGCCGCTGTCTCTCTATGAATATCGTCTCCACGTTCAAATGCTTTTATCATATTCTTTTCACCTGCAAGCGCGGCGGCTAAACGAAGCTCTATTTGCGAATAATCCAGCGAAGCTAAAACATACCCACTATCAGCAATAAAAGCCTTGCGGATTCCACGTCCAAGCTCTGTTCTAATTGGAATGTTCTGCACATTCGGTTCGCTGGAGGATAACCTGCCTGTAGATGTTATGGTCTGATTAAACGTAGTATGAACTCTATCGCTTTTGTCCGTTTGTTTTGGCAAAGTATCAATATAGGTATTTTTCAGTTTCGTGAGTTCGCGGTGCTCCATTATAAATTCAATAATCTCATGCCTACCTAAAAGTTTTGCGAGTTCTGACGCCGCAGTTGAAAGTCCGGTTTTTCCGCGTTTTATTCTTCCGCCCTTTGGCTTTAATCCCAATTTTTCATACAAAATAACTTGCAATTGCTGAGGGGAACTAATATTAAATTCTTCACCGGCAAGTTTATAAATTTTCTTATCAATCTCTACCAAGCGTTTTTCAAAATCAGCCGAAAGACCTGACAAAAGTTTTTTATCAATCTTTATTCCCGCTTCTTCCATTTTAAATAATACCGAGAGCAAGGGCATCTCTATATCAAAAAAAACCCGTTCCAATTTTTCTTTTTTTAATTTTTCAAAAAATAAATTTTTCAAATTTACAACATCAAAAAGCAATGTTTCTCCCGGACGTTTTTTTAAATATTCCATACAAAGTGTTTCTATATCATACCGCCTTGTTCCAGAATTCAAAATATACGCCGCAAGCATTGTATCAAAATATACACCTCTCAACTCTACGCCATAACTTGCCAGAATATGCATTCCTGATTTTATATCATGGCTAATTTTTTTTATTTTCTCGTTTTGAAAAATTGGCGCAAGCTCATCAAAAACTTCTTTTGATTTTAGCGCGCCAAAAGTTATTTTTATATACCGCCCACCAAACGAAAGCCACAATTCTTGTACTTCTTTCCCGAAAAGACCTTCCTGACCTTCTATTATTAGAAAGCCCAACTCATCAGATTTTTCTATATCTTTTATCAACTGTTTAACCTTTTCTTTTGAAAAAATATTTTGCACCCCTGTCTCCGGTTTTTCGCTTTTGGCGCTAGTCCGTGAAAGTAGGCTTCTAAACCCCAACTCTACAAAAAAATCATCAACCGCCTCGGTACTATAATCACCAAACTCCATATCTTTTAAAGTCATCTCTATTGGAACATCTTTGATTATCTCCACAAGCCCCCGGCTTTTATACGCGTCTTTTTTTCCGGCGCGCAAAACATCTTTTACTTTTTCGCTTGCATCAAGCTTTCCTTTTTCCAAAGAATCATAAATGCCGTCTACGCTTCCATATTCCTGGACCAGCTTGCTTGCACCAACTTTCCCAATTCCCTGAACCCCTTTTATATTATCCGACGGATCGCCCATCAGCGCCTTCAAATCAATTATCTGTTTCGGTAAAAGCCCATATCTTTCTTTTACCGCTTCCACATCATAAACCTTTGTTTCCGATACTCCTTTTATAAATCCAACAACATTAATCTTATCATCAACAAGCTGGAGCATATCCATATCGCCCGTAACAATCAAAACCTTATCTACTTTTTTCTCATAGCTCTTAGCAATTGTGCCAATCAAATCATCAGCTTCGTAGCCGACTTTATCATAATGGGGGATAGAATATGCATCAAGCATTTCTTTTATAATCGGAATTTGGTCATAAAGATCTTGCGGTTTTGCTTCGCGCTGGGCTTTATATTCTTCGCATGCTTCATGACGAAAAGTTTTTTCGCGCCTATCCCAACAAACAACCAAAAAATCCGGTTCAAAATCCTTTATGATTTTTTGCAAAACGCGGGCAAATCCAAAAACAGCATTAACAATCCGGCCTTGCGGGTCGGAAAGCGGGCGAATAGCATGAAAGGCGCGGTGCAAAAGCGCGTTACCATCAATAATAATAAGCTTTTTCATATTGATTATATCTTACCCTTATTATCGCTTTTATTCAAATTAAAAAACCCCGTGAAAACAGGATTTTTTAATGGAGGCCTGGGCGGGAATCTCACGTCATTTGGCCGACAAAAAGTCGGCCTCACTCTTTCGAGGACCTTCGGGTCCTCGAATAACTCTCCTCAAAATGTAGGGGGAATATTTCCCCCTACCACCCTTTTGTTCAATTCCCTACCAATTAAAAAACCCCGTGAAAACAGGATTTTTTAATGGAGGCCTGGGCGGGAATTGCACCCACGAATAAGGGTTTTGTCCCGATAATCTATAATCTGGAGGTCACGGTGGGAATTGCACCCACGAATAAGGGTTTTGCAGACCCTCGCCTTAGCTACTTGGCTACGTGACCGTGTTCCAGATTATAAATTATCGAGGATCCTCGATTTCGTAAAACGAAATCGGGACAGACCCTCGCCTTAGCTACTTGGCTACCAGGCCATTTATACAAAAATTTTACCATATTTTGACATAAAAGTCAATTTAGGGCAAAGTAAACTTATAGCTCTTTGACAAAGCGAGGCAGTACAATGAAACAAAAATTGTATCTTTTGCTAGGTATTGCATATTGTGCGCTATATACTTCCTCCTGCGTGTACCATACGGTCGGACCGGAGGAAGAACTAGACAGCCCTCCTCCAGAAAAAACTCTAAAAGATCAGATCGATGAAGGAATCCGTAATCTCCATCCCTACAAATTATATATGACTATTCCGATCGTAGATGCATGGGATAACGCAAGTTATAACAGCTTTGATTATTTGTCCTTTTTTAGAAAAACATGCCAATTAGAAAACCAAACAAAAACCGATTCTTCGTATGAATGCGCGCCCTCCAAAAAAAACACAACGCTCTCTATCACCGGAAAAGAAACAATAGTTATTACGTTCAAAAATTTTGAAGTAAAAACTCCTGATGGTACAAAAATTATTTCCGGAGTCTGGGAAATAACCGGCACTCCTACATCTTTTACAGTAAACAAATATGAGCGCTCATGCATTGAAACAGAATGTACTCTAAAAATGGTTGATTATATATATAATAATGAAGGCGCAAAAGCTATCTTCAGCGCCAGCGGGGAAATCGGCTTACCATATGGAAGATACTACTTTTATTTTGATAACTTCTATTATGGATCTTGCCCCAACAAACCGGTTGGTAGAATGCATTTTCAAGCAGGGCAAGATAAGGCCGAAGCAATATTTTTTGAAGATACTAAATGCGACGCTTGTGTCCCAATAGAACTGAACGATTGGTATATGAAATATGATTATTGTAATGACTGGAAAATGAAAGATTTATTTAACGAATTTTAAAACCCCCGCATCCGTTCTTCGCTCTATCATTCTTCACGGAAAGCTACGAATGACCAAAGAGCTACGAAGGACAAGTTGCGAGGGCTTTTTTATTTATCTATTATTTACTTTGCATATAGAAGCGGATTTACCCGCACACTGCCAATATATACTTCAAAATGAAGGTGCGGGCCTGTTGACCAACCGGTGTTTCCAGTAAGTGCAATCAGTTCACCGCGCTCAACTATATCACCTGTACGCACATAAAGTCGACTATTATGAGCATAGCGTGTCTTCATACCATTACCATGATCAATTAAAACTTCATATCCATATCCTGTTCCCCATCCAGAATAAATTACTTTTCCGCTTTCGGCAGCAACAAGCCGCGAACCGACTGGCAAACCAATATCAATAGCAGGGTGGCTCCAGCTAAAATATTGGGTAATGCGTCTTGAGGGAACAGGCCACAATAGTTCGCCCGACGAGCTATAGCTTTTACTGCTAAATCCGCTAGAATATGCAGGAGTCGGGGCAACATAAACAATTTTTCCTTCCGGAATAATTAAAACCTGCCCCACTTGTAAGGCACCAGCATTTTCCAAATGATTGAATTCCATAATTTTTTCTTGCTTCACACTATACTTAGAAGCAATGGCAGCCAGCGTGTCTCCTTTTTTAACTGTGTGCGATACACCGGATACCGGCAAAACCGTCAGCTTATCTCCAGGCCTTATATAAGACCGCTCTGTCAGCTGATTTGCCCATAAAAGGGTATTCAGGCTTATACTGTATCTTTCCGCAATGCCCCCGAGAGTGTCTCCTTGCTGAACAATATAATATTCTATACTGGTTCTTGTTGATTCGGTATCAATACTTGGAGTATAGTCCGTGCCAACAAATCCAATAATATTTGGGTTTTCTGCTTCTCCGGCGAAGTTTCCTAAAAAAGGAGCCGTACCACTAAACTCGCCTTCTATATCAGAATTAATTGGCAGTCCCTCAATTATTTCTTCGTCAGTTGGCTGGGTGAGTGAAAATAGAATACTCTTTTTTCCATAGTCGCTTAGCGGTCCAGTATGCGCATAAATATTCTGCCAGGAGGTAAACAACGCGATAACTACAATAGCGGCATGTATAATAAATTTATTCGTACTTATCCCTAAAATATCTTTTGCGGGTAAAATCTTTATAAGCTGTCTTCTAATCAAAAAATAAACTTTATAAAAATTAAAAAATAAACCGTAACCGGCCTTTCCAAGAGGGGTTAACGCTTTTAGAATTTGTTTCCCAATAAAAACCAAAGGCCCCTTTAATTTACCAGCTCTTTTAATGGAAAAAAGTATAAATTTTATGAAAAATCTCTTAATCCGCAGTTTCATATTATATATAATTATAGGATGATAGTAGCATAAAACAAGATGAAAATCAAACAAAAAAGTATATTGCTATAGTGCTATATTGTTATATTGCTGGCACTTTCTCACTTCGCTCATTCGCTTACTTAATATTTCATCTATTACGTCGCCATCAATAAATCCTGCATAATAAAATCAGCGACTCCGATGAACATCAGAGGAGCCACAACAATATAACAATTTGGCAATATAACAATTTTTTTATCTTGACATTTCCTTTCATTAATATTATTATATAATTTAGTTTAAAAAAAATAATAATTAACTCTCATATTCATATATGATTCTTTCTATCTCTATCACAGCCGGAGTGCTGGCAATTTTATACGGGATTTTTATGGCTTTTAAAATCGTATCGCTTCCCCAAGGAGAGGGAAAAATGTTGGGGATTGCAAAAGCGATTCAAGAAGGCGCCAACGCCTATCTAAACCGCCAATATAAAACTATTGGCATAATCGGAACGATTATCTTTGTCTTTTTGTGGATTGCGTTTGGAAAAATGGATATTGCTTTGGGCTTTGCCGTTGGCGCAATTCTTTCCGGAATCGCAGGATATATCGGAATGAATATTTCCGTACGCGCTAATGTCCGCACGGCGCAGGCCGCAAAAAAAGGACTTGCTGAAGCATTTAATGTTGCCGTAAAAGGTGGAAGTGTTACCGGACTTTTAGTTGTCGGCTTGGGGCTTTTGGGTGTAGCCGGCGTTTATGCAATTACAAAAAATCTTGACTATTTAATTGGACTTAGTTTTGGTGGAAGTTTAATCTCCGTATTCGCCCGCCTTGGCGGAGGAATCTTTACAAAAGCCGCTGATGTCGGCGCAGACCTTGTTGGAAAGGTAGAAAAAGGAATCCCTGAAGACGATCCACGGAACCCCGCAGTTATTGCCGACAATGTAGGAGACAATGTTGGAGATTGCGCCGGAATGGCAGCCGATCTTTTTGAAACATATGCTGTTACAGCTGTTGCAACGATGCTTTTAGGCTCCCTTGCTTTTAATGGCGCGGAAAACGCTATTTTATTTCCGCTTGCAATCGGAGGCGCGTCAATCTTCGCTTCAATCGTAGCAACATTATTTATCCGCTTAGGAAAAAAGGGTAATATTATGCAGGCGCTATATAAGGGACTGATTGCCGCCGAAGTTTTGGCAGCTGTTCTATTTTATCCAATCACAAAATATCTCCTTGGCGATTTGGCAAATTTTTTGGAACTTTATTTTTGCGCCCTTATCGGGCTTTTGGTAACAGCCGCCTTGGTAGTTATAACCGAATATTACACGTCGGATAAATTTAAGCCGGTAAAAGATATTGCAAAAGCAAGTGAATCAGGACATGGAACAAACATTATTTCCGGACTAGCAGTAGGGATGAAATCAACCGTCTGGCCGGTACTTGTTATTGTCATGGCAATCTGGGGCTCATATTATTTAGGTGGGCTTTATGGAATTGCTGTTGCGGCAATGAGTATGCTTTCTCTAACAGGTATTATCGTTACAATAGATGCCTACGGACCAATTACAGATAACGCTGGCGGAATCGCGGAAATGGCAGAACTATCTGATGAAGTCAGAAAAGTGACAGATCCTCTTGATGCAGTAGGCAACACAACAAAAGCAGTGACCAAGGGATATGCTATCGGTTCTGCCGGTCTTGCAGCCCTAGTTCTCTTTTCATCTTACACACAAGAACTAGCAAAATCAGGAAAAGACTTTGTTTTTGCGCTGAACGATCCAAAAGTAATTATCGGGCTTTTCATCGGAGGGCTCCTGCCGTATATTTTTAGCGCTTTGGCAATGGAATCAGTCGGCAAAACAGCCGGAAGCGTTGTAGAAGAAGTCCGCAGGCAGTTTAAAGAAATAAAAGGAATAATGGAAGGTCAAAACAAACCGGATTATGTAAAGTGCGTTGATATTGTTACCGGAGCGGCAATCAAGAATATGATTTTGCCGGTACTAATAATTATTGCCGCGCCAATTCTTATTTGGCTCCTTTTAGGTGAAGTAGCTTTGGGCGGACTCTTAATCGGCGCAATTGTAACCGGAATATTTTTGGCCATTTCAATGACCTCCGGCGGAGGCGCATGGGATAATGCAAAAAAATATATTGAATCCGGACAATACGGCGGAAAGGGAAGCTTTGCCCATCAGGCAGCTGTAACCGGAGACACTGTCGGCGATCCATACAAAGATACCGCAGGCCCGGCAATCAACCCAATGATAAAAATCTTGAATATTATAGCATTGCTAATAGTAGCTTTCTTAGCAAAATAAATTTTAGATAAATAAAAAACAGTTGGGGCGCTCGCCTTGACTGTTTTTTATTTTTATGCTATATTACTTAAAAAGCTATAAAGTCGTAGAGTATAATTATTTTGAATTGCGAAATGCCTTTACAGCAAGTTCCTCCCTTTGGAAAAGGGAGGACAGGAGGGATTTATAAATTATTAATATCTCAAATTATGAAAGTAGATATAAAAAATCTGGAGAAATCTCAAGTTGAGCTCACAATCGAACTTTCTTGGGACGAAGTA
This sequence comes from Patescibacteria group bacterium, assembly GCA_018895765.1. GTDB lineage: Bacteria > Patescibacteriota > Patescibacteriia. The sequence continues at coordinate 12,022 of JAHINX010000048.1, read as the reverse complement.
AAACCATATTTGGAACGAGCCTCAGAAGAGCTCTCACAAAAATCAAAAATAGAGGGTTTCCGTCCGGGAAAAGCGCCTTACGATATTGTCCGCGCCCGTTTTGGCGAACACGCTATTTTGGAAGCGGCCGCAGAAAAAATAATAATGAAAAACTTTTTAACTGCAGTCAAAGAAAAAAACCTAGAGACAGTCGGCCAGCCTCATATTGATATGGAAAAAATGGCAGTAAGCAATCCATTCATTTTCAAAGCAACCGTTTCTCTCCTGCCAAAAACAACTCTTGGAGAATACAAAAACTTGGAAATAAAAAAAGAAGAAACAAAAATTACCGACGAAAAAGTTAAAGAAGCGCTCGACGGTTTAACAAAAATGCAAAGCAAAGAACTATTGAAAGACGGGCCGGCAGAAAAGGAAGATAAAATTATTGTCGATATGGATATATTAAAAGATAATGTGCCAATTGAAGGCGGACAAGCAAAAGACATGGCAGTATATCTTTCCGAAGCGCACTACATTCCGGGTTTTAATGAAGAGGTTCTCGGATTAAAAAAGGGCGATGAAAAAGAATTTGACTTGAACTTTCCTGAAGAACATTATCAAAAACATTTATCAGGCGCCAAGGTCCATTTCAAAGTAAAGGCAAAAGATGTCTACAAAATAGAAGCGCCCGAGCTGAATGAGGAATTTGCCAAAACTCTCGGACAAAAGAGCATCGAGGATCTAACGGCTTTAATCCGCAAAAATCTTGAACATGAAGAAATGCACAAGACAGAAGAAAAATGGGAAATTTCCATCCTTAACAAAATAGTTCTTAACAGCAAATTTTCCGACATCCCGGAACTTCTTGTAAATGGCGAGGCAAATCAGATGATTTATGAGTTAAAAAATAATATTACCCGCCAAGGACTCTCATTTGAAGATTACTTAAAGTCTATAAACAAAACCGAAGCGGAATTGAAACTTGAATTTTCTCCGGAAGCGGTAAAAAGAATAAAAATTTCTTTGGTTATCCGCGAAATAGCAAAAGCGGAAAAAATTGAAGTAAGCGATAAAGAAATTATGGAAGAAGTAGAAAAACTAATGAACGCATATAAAGATAACGCCGACGCGCAGAAACAAATCAGCAGAAGAGAATATGCGGATTATTTAAAATCCCGCATAGAAAACAAAAAAACAATTGACATTTTGAAGAAAGAAAACGGGCAAGAAACACCTCATAGCCATTAAATCAAAAACCCTGCATCGCAGGGTTTTTGATTACTTGTTTATTTTTATCAGCTTTTCGCGGGATTTTTCGCCACTTATAATTTCTATTCTATTTTTTGCAACATCTAATTCTCTTGCCAATAATTTTATTACCGCTTTATTTGCCCGACCATCTTCCGAAGGCGCGTTAACATAAACCCGCAAACCGCTTTCGGTTTTTTTTATTTGCTCACGCTTTGCATTTGGAATTACTTTTATATTTAATAACATGCCCCGTTAGAGGTGGACTGAAAAATATTTTAAAAAATATTTTTCTACTCACCAAGCCTCTTTTATCTAATTAAACTTTTGCTTATTTTATACGCCGCCGGGGAAATAAATCCCACCTCTAACGGGGCATATAATTTTATTATACCAAAAAGACGCCGAAGCGTCTTTTTTTCCTTTCTCCAAAAACCAAATTCTGCAATAAGTATTTCTGTCTGCCGCACTTTGCGCGGCTTAATTAATTACTTCCATATCTTAATTTGGGGGCTATTAGCGAAATATCGTTTTGGTTGCAACCTTCATATTTTGGCTAAAATCGCTTCAAAGTTTTTTAGCTTAGCCTGTAGCTAAACCGCAAAACTTATTCAGCAATTTTACCTCAAAATCTGAAAATTTCATCACAAAAGCATATTCCATTAATAGCCCCTGATCTGATTCGTGGAGAAAGGATGGCGAGCTGGAGATATTTTTCCAGCTCGCCGTTGGGGCTCTGCTTCCCCTTGGCTCACACATTTTCGGCTGTGTGACCACCGGATGCTTTGGTTGCGAGCCTAACGACGGCCTCGAAGACCTGAGGGGAAACTTGTATTGGCCTCGCTTCGTACTCAGCCACGGGCGCCTTTCCTAACTCTCCGATACAAGTTTCGCTCATCTCCGCCGATCACGCTGTATATTATCCACGCCCGGGCACGTGACTTGGTCTTACGACCTCCGGACGCTTCCTTTAAGGTCGCGGCATTATGCACATTTCCTTTCTTTTTCTTTACTTCAATCGTTGCTCTTTATTATAGGCGAGCAATGGCCCTCTCTCCGTTTATCGGAGAACGTCCTCCCGTTCATCTCGGGGGAGAACTTTCCTCTCATCCGGCCCCAAAAACGCACATGACGATCTGGGGCAGGAAGTTGAAGCGGGGAGTATGAAGTTCATCTTCAGTAACTCCCCTTAAAAATTTCCGTTTGTCTTTGCTTAGTGGCACTAGCAGGACTCGAACCTGCAGCTTCCTGTCTTTTGAACAGGTTTTGGCCCGTGGTTAGGGCGCCGGGACCTTCTCGGCAGTGCCAAAACGATATAGGTGAGATCTATAGGAATTGTCAGGACGAATAAAATTATTTATGCCCTGCGATCCTATTGTCCCACAAGCATGGGGTTTCTCCTCCTATATCGTTTTGGCACCATACTTGGGCGCCAGTTAAAAAGTGGCAATAAGGTGCTCTTAGGAGGAAAAGCACCTTATAACCGCTTTTTCATTCCTCCTAAAGAAAACTATTGTTTTTATTGAACTTAAAAGCAGTATAGCACACTTTAATAGTTTTGTCAAGGGCTTTTCAGGTTTTTTAGCTAAATTTAGCTAAAAAAGTAAACAAAAAACACGCATTTTCGCGCATTTCTTCTAATAATTTGTCGCAAAGCGACACGTCAATTGATGGTTGGTCATTTCCCACTTCCCCTCTTCATTGATCATTTCCCCTCTTCAGGCGGATCCCAGCCTCCCTTTGACCAGGGATTGCACCTCATAACCCGCCATAATGCCTTAATTCCTCCCTTAATTAAGCCAAATTTTTCAATAGAGCCTATCGCATACTCCGAGCAGGACGGTTTGAACCTGCAAAAACCATGGGGATATAGAGATTTAAAAAACCCATGGTCAAAAGACAGGGTTTTTTGGTAAAGTTTTATTAATTTTATAACCCAAAGCCGAGTTTTTATAACCAAAAAATCAATAATTTTCCGCATAAATTACAGCAATTTTGTTTTTTTCAAGAAAAATAAGACGCTTTTTTCTATCTCACCGGGTTCCAAGTCCAAAACTCCGGGTCTTGTTATCACGGAAACATCAAATCCTGGCACTATTTTGTCTAAATTTAGACGAAAAACCTCACGTATCATACGTTTTAAGTGATTTCTCTTTACAGCGCTCTTGCTTATTTTGGTGCTAACGACAAAACCTACCCGTGTATGAGGTAGGCCGTTCTTTTTATATTTAAAATTTATAAATTTTGTGCCAAAAAACTCGCCTTTTTTGTAAACCGCCTGAAACTCGGCATTCTTTTTTAAACGATTCTCCTTTGGTAGCACAAAAAGTATACTTAACATTTAACAACTAACAATTGACGTCTTTGTCAGGTGTTAGGTATTAGGTGTCAGGTGTTTATGGGGTAAGCTTTTTTCTTCCCTTTTCTCTACGGCTTTTCAAAACCTTTCTACCGGAGTTTGTTGCCATTCTTTTTCTAAAACCGTGTGTTTTAGCTCTTTTTCGTTTTTTTGGCTGGTATGTTCTTTTTGGCATATATAATATTAGTATTTTATATCATGATTATAACATATCAGATATGACTTGTAAAGCCCGGCGCTTTGGACTTATGGCTGTTCTGTTTCTGAAATTTAAAATTTGAAATCTGAACTTTGAAATTAGGTTATCCCCATTTTTAAAAAGTTATCCACAGTTTAGATGCTTTTTCCACAGTTTTGCAAAGTTATTAACATCTATGCTATTATTCCTAATAAGGCATTATCACTAAATAACTATTTCTAAAATACGCCCGGTAGTGAAACTTTGACAGCTTTGCACAACAAAGCTAATCCTTATCGGGAAATAATTTTTTTAAAAAACAACTTGAGCTTTGACAAACTAATCTTAAAAAGATTAAAAGTCAAAGTTCTACTACCGGGTATGAATAATGATGAGCTTTGGCAATCCGCATTGGGTGAGCTAGAACTAACTTTATCAAAAGCAAACTTTACTACATGGTTTAAAAATACCTCTATTTCTTCTTTTGAAAAAAATAATATCATAATAGCCGTTCCAAATGCGTTTACAAAAAGTTGGCTTGAGCAAAAATATAACGAGGAGATCAAAAAGACCCTCCAAAAATTGACCGGACAGCCCCTACTTGGATTAATATATAAGGTTGAGCCAAGATATTCTCTAAATACTAATATAGTCATAATAAAAGATTCCCAGATAAACCCATCTGATACAGTGGTCCCTGAACAAAAAAGAGACCGTCTTAATAAATTTGGGCTTAATCCAAAATATATCTTTGACACCTTTATTGTTGGTAAAAGTAATGAGCTGGCGCACGCCGCCTGCCAAGCGGTTGCCGCCAGACCGGGAAAAGCCTATAACCCGTTATTTTTATACGGGGGAGTGGGGCTTGGGAAAACACATTTATTACATGCTGTCGGCCACGAACTCTTGAAAAAAAATCCGGAAACAAAAATCCTTTATCTAACTTGTGAAAGGTTTGTAACAGAGTACACAAACGCAATCCGCCTAAAAAAAATGAAAGAGTTTAAAGATAAATACCGCGGAGTTGACCTACTATTAGTAGATGATATCCAAATTTTAACAGGAAAAGAAGGGACTCAAGAAGAATTTTTCCATACCTATAACGAACTGCACCAATCCGACAGACAGATTATTGTAACTTGCGATAAAGCCCCAAAAGAAATACCCGGGCTTGAAGAACGGCTTCGCTCCCGTCTTGAATGGGGAATGGTCGCAGATATTTCATTTCCCGACCTTGAAACAAGGGTGGCTATTCTCCAATCAAAATGCCAAGAAAAAAAATATAACATGGACCGGCGGATTTTGCAATATATCGCGGCAAACATTCAAAGTAATATTAGGGAGCTGGAGGGTGTTTTAACAAAAATAATAGCCTACCACCAACTTAGAAACGCCGCTCCTTCTTTTGAAACAATAAAAAACATCGTCTCCGGCTTTGCACCCAATAAAACAAAGAAAAACATTACCACAAAACACCTTATAAACACGATTTGTGATTTTTATAACTTGGACACAGACGAGCTTTTTGGAAAAACAAGAGAACAGCGTGTTGCTTGGCCACGACAAGTTCTAATGTACTTAATGCGAGAAGAGCTTAATTTTTCCTTCCCAACAATAGGAAAAGAGGTTGGCGGAAAAGACCACACAACAGTTATGCATGCTTGCAGTAAAATAAAAAAAGCAATGGAAGGTAATGTCCAATTGAAACAAGATTTAGAAACATTAAAACAAAACGTATATAACAGTCCAATATTGTAAAGCGGGGGATAAACTGTAGATATGGGTGTGGATAATAGGTGTGTAAAACCCCGCGTTTTCCACAGAAAATATTATTCTCTACGTGGGCTGTTCATAACGATGAAAAAGACGCACAGAAAAAGAAACAGGTTATAAACAATAAGGAGGGGTTTAAATTACTTTAATTTAACCTCTTTTTTATAAGTAAAATTTACTTATCCCCACAATCCACAGCCTTATTACTACTACTATTTATTAATTAATATAAAGAAGAAAAACTGTAATGCAAAGCAAACAAACAAAACGTGTTGATAATTGTTTGTTGCCCACTGCTTGCAGTCCACGGCTTTATGAAGTTTGTCTGCACACAAGAAAATTTACAACAAGGGCTTTTGGTTGCAAGCCACATTAATACAAAAAACATCAACCTCCCTATATTGAACAATGTTTTATTAAAGGTTGAAAATAATACATTGAAACTTATTTCCACAAATCTTGAGATTGCTGTTACAACAAAAATACGGGGCAAGTCCGAAGCAGATGGAGAATATACTGTTCCAGCAAGACTTTTAGCGGACTATGTTTCTTTACTACCCAAAGAGAACGTGACACTTTCCCTTGAAGATGGTTTTTTGCGGGTTTCTTGCGGAAATAAAACAACAAAAATAAAAGGAATTGAGTCTGCTGATTTTCCGGTAATTCCGCAAATAGAAAAAAAATCCACCTTTTTTATTGACGGACAAAAACTGCGCCGCGCTCTCTCTCAGGTTTCTTTTGCTGTTTTGCCATCAGAGACTCGGCCGGAAATCTCCGGGGTTTTTATGAGTTTTAATTCTCAGCCCGGGGTGCTGACTTTGGTTGCCACAGATAGTTTCCGTTTGGCTGAAAAAAAGATAACGCTTTCAGAAAAATCCGCAAAAGACAATATCCAAACTATTGTTCCACTTAAGACAATATGGGAACTTTCAAATATTTTATCAACCATTTCTGGTGATAATGATTTATTGGAGATCTGTGTTGATGATGGCCAAATATTTTTTAGCTACAATGGAACAGAGCTTACCTCCCGGCTTATAGAAGGAGCCTTTCCTGACTATCAACAAATTATTCCAAAAGAATTTAATACAACCGCAAAACTTTCTGTCCCTGAACTTTTATCGGGCGCAAAAAGCGCCAGCCTATTTTCCCGTTCAGGATTGAATGATATAAAATTGAATATTTTACCGTCGAAAAAAATCATAGAGGTTTATTCAACCGATAATCAGACAGGAGAACAAAAAACAACTATTTCCGGAAGTGTGGATGGGAAAGAAAATAAAATCGTCCTAAATCACAAATATCTTGTTGATGGGCTTTCTAATCTGGGTGCAGTAGAGGCGACATTGGAAACAATAGATGAAAATAGCCCCTGCCTCCTCCGCCCGACTGGAGATAATAATTATCTTTACGTTGTGATGCCGATAAAGCAGTAACCACAGATTTTTTAACACAGATAACACAGAAAATTCTGACACGCCACCAATAAACGATGTCCGATACGAGCGGCGACACCGCCACCAATTCAAACACAGACAGTATAGAAAAATATAAAAGCGAAAAAATAAGCGGCATCCAAAAGGGTGCCGTTGAATTTTATAGATTTGTGATATACTATTGTTATTGACATTGGCCATTATTTATATTAATATAATACTTTAAATCCCATACCCTAAACTCCGCACCCTATTTTTATGAAATATTTTTCTCCAAAAAAATGGAAAGATACGGAAATAAAATTTAAAGAAAAGGGAAATAAATATAAAAAAATAAATAGAAAAAACAAAAAGGGTTTGAAAAAGCTTATTTCAAATTTGTTTTTAATTTTTTTATTATTATTTTTTGTTGGCGGGACGGTTGGGGCAGGGTATTATACTTGGCTCATGAAAAAACTGCCAACGCCGGATAAAATAATTAACCGCCAGATTGAGCAGACCACAAAGATATATGACCGTACGGGAGAAAAATTATTATATGAATTTCATGGAGACCAGAGTAGGGTTATCTTGGAGCTTGATGAGATGTCTCCTTATGTTGAATATGCAACGCTAGCCGCGGAAGATAGGGGTTTTTATGAGCACCACGGATTTGATTTCAAGGGTTTTATAAGATCGATTTTACAAAATTTATTAACTGGAAGTAAAGTTGGTGGGTCTACTATTACCCAGCAGTTTGTTAAAAACGCTGTTCTGACGCCTGAAAAAACATATACTAGGAAAATAAAAGAACTGATAATTGCTTATCAATTGGAAAATAAATTTTCCAAAGACGAGATTTTAAAAATGTATCTTAATGAGATCCCGTATGGTTCTGTTGTTTATGGAATTGAATCAGCCGCCAATAGATATTTTGGCAAAACCGCTAAAGACCTTACAGTTGCCGAAGCGGCAATGCTTGCGTCAATACCTAAGGCGACAACATATTACAATCCCTTTGGTTCTCATCGTGATGACCTTGAGGCCAGGTATAAATATGTAATAGATGCTATGGCCGATGAAGGCTATATTACAGACGCAGAGAAAGAGGTAGCAAAAAAAGAAGATGTGTTTTCTAAATTACAGGAAAAAGCGGCTGCTATTTTGGCCCCGCACTTTGTTTTTTATGTTAAAGAGTATTTAAGCGAAGTGCTTGGGGAGCAAGTTGTAGAGCAGGGCGGGCTCAAAGTAATAACTTCATTAGATCTGGACATGCAAGAGCTTGCTGAGAGGGCTATAACCGACAAAAAAGACCTCATAAACTCTTTTAATGCGACGAATGCATCATTGGTGGCACTAAACCCTAAAACCGGAGAGGTGCTGGCTATGGTTGGCTCGCTTGATTATTATGATAAGGATATTGACGGCAATGTAAATGTGGCGCTCCGCTCGCGACAGCCGGGCTCATCCTTTAAGCCGATTGTTTATGCAACTGCATTTTCTCGCGGTTACACGCCAAATACAATTCTTTTTGATGTTGAAACGACACATCCAACCATTATTGAGGAAGACGGCTATACGCCAAAAAATTATGATCTAGGAGAACATGGTCCGGTTTCAGTTAGAAAGGCGCTTGCCGGTTCGTTAAATATTCCGGCAGTAAAAATGTTATATTTGGCAGGAGTAGATAGTGTGTTAAATCTTGCCGATTTGCTTGGATATACAACCCTTAAAGACCGCTCAAGGTTTGGGTTGTCTCTTGTTTTGGGCGGAGGAGAGGTAAAACTTTTAGAACATGTCGGGGCTTATGCCGCCTTTGCAAATGATGGCCAGCGCGCGGAAGTGGTGCCGGTACTAAAGGTTTTGGACTCTAAAGGAAGAACTATTTATGAAGAAAAAATAAAAATCAAGAAAGCTCTTGATGAAGAAGTTGCTAGGCAGATAAACGATATTCTCTCTGATAATGCCGCACGTGAATATGTTTTTGGTGCAAATAATTATTTGAACGTTGGTTTTTCGGCTGCCGCAAAAACCGGAACAACAAATGATTACTGCGATGCCTGGACGATTGGCTATACTCCGGAGCTGGCTGTTGGCGTTTGGGTTGGAAATAATAATAATCATGAAATGAAAGAAGGCGCTGCCGGAGGAGTTGTTGCCGCCCCGATTTGGAATCAATTTATAAAGCAGGCAGTAAAAGATAAAACAGCAGAGTTTGTAAAACCAAAAGCGGTTATAACCGGAAAACCTATTTTAGACGGTGAAGAAATTCCTGGTTCTATTGTAAAAATTGATAAATATTCAGGAAAGCTTGCGACCGATTTTACGCCGGAAAGCTTTGTTATAGAAAAGACATACAAAGAAGTGCATAACATTCTTTATTATGTAGACAAAGACAACCCTCGGGGTCCGGCGCCATCCGACCCCACAAAAGATCCGTATTATAATGCATGGGAAGATGCTGTAAGAGTGTGGGCGGAAAAAAATAATTTTGTAAGCGAGCTGCCGCCAAACGGATATGACGACATTCATATACCCGCTAACAAGCCACAAATATCAATAACTTCCCCGGAGAACAATAACTCGGTGGATAGAACTTTTACAGTGAGCGTAAAGACATTAGCCCCGCGCGGAGTTTCGCGCGTTCTATATTATATTGACGATAGTTTGCTATATACCTCAAATACTTATCCTTTTTATGGTATTTTGAGTTTGCCTTCAGGAATCGGTTCCGGCTTTCATCGGCTTAAAGCTGTCAGTTATGATGATATTGATAATAGTAACAGCCACGAGATTAACATTAATATTACAAGCGGAGCGGGTTCCTCAAATGAGTTTGTTTGGATATCGCCACAAAACAATTTTGTGATTAGTAGTTTTCCGATAAATGTAACCTTCAATATGCCAAGGTCGGAGAACGTTTCCCTTTGGTATAAAAAAAGCGATAATGCCGATTATTATAAAATAGGAGAAAAGCAAGATCCAAACGGATATACTTCTATTCCTTGGAGTGGAAGTGGGATTTCTTCCGGTACATATACGATCAAAGCGGTTATTACAGACGGAAGTGATGTAAAAGAAAAAGAGATGACGGTTGTGGTGCAGTAAAAAGCAGCAAGGTAATGTTGTGTTCCGCTGTGCGTGACAGATTATTAAAATTTATGGAAAATATTTTATTTTTACTGAGTAAATATTTTTATTACAAACCCGTTGAACTGCGAAAGATATTAGAGGGTTTTAAGAAATTAGAAGATGTGTTGGAGGCGCCGAAAGACGTTTTTTTTAAATTAGGAGTTGGAAGCAAAGCACTGGACGAGTTTTTAAATTCAAGAAAACAAGAAAACAATAAAACAATAAAACAGGAAGACATTAAAATTTTAACCATCTTTGATGAGTACTATCCGGAAAAATTAAAACATCTATGCGATGCGCCACCGATTTTATTTTATAAAGGCGACCTATCTTGTTTGAATGGAGGTTGCTTGGCAGTAATTGGTTCGCGCAAGATAACAGAATATGGAAAACGGGTAGGCCAGCAATTTGTAAAGGGCTTGTGCAATAATTTTGTGATTGTAAGTGGTTTAGCTTATGGCGTGGACGGATTGGCACACAAAATTACAGTTGATAATAATGGAAAAACAATTGCTGTTTTGGGTTCCGGCTTGGACAATGAAAATATTTATCCGAAAACAAATTTTAATTTGGCGCAAGAGATTGTTGAAAAAGGCGGACTGCTTTTGTCGGAAGTTCCACCAGGGGTCGGACCACAGGTGTTTCATTTTCCAATGAGAAATAGAATTATTGCCGGGTTGTCGCAAGGAATTTTAATTGTTGAAGGCGGAAAGAAATCTGGCACCTTAATTACTGCAAAACTGGGAATTGATTATGGCGCTGACATTTTTGCTGTGCCAAATAATATTTTTCATCCAAATTCCGAAGGCGTAAATTATTTAATCAAATGTGGCGCGCACCCGGTTACTTCTGCCGATGATATTTTAGAATTTTATGGAATCGAAAAGAAAGAGGTAAAAAAAATATACGCGCCCAAAAACGATTTGGAAAAAATAATTCTGGATAATTTGAGCGGTGACCCCAAGCATATAAATAATTTGTCGGAACTATCAAAAGCAGAAGTTATGGAGTTGATGGGAGTGCTGACGGATTTGGAAATGGAAGGAGTAGTTAAAAATTTGGGCGGGCAGAGATATATAAAGACATGAAATGACCGATGAATAAAAAAATGATCAATTTTCAATTATCAATTAATGAATTTTCGCTGTTGCGAAAATGAATTATTATGAAAAAAACAATTATAAATTACAATCAAGCAGTGCGGTTTATTGAATCCTTGTCCAACACGGCAGCTTCTCAAAAAGGGCGGGATGTTGAGATTATAAAAGAACGCTTGAGAAACGTTAAGCGGTTTTTAAAATTTTTAGGAAACCCGGAAAAGAAATTAAAAATAATTCATATTGCCGGAACAAGCGGGAAGGGCTCTGTTGTTGCGATGCTCCACAGTATCTTGCAGGCAGATAATAAAAAAGTTGGAAGCTATACTTCACCCCATACAACCACCTATTGCGAAAGAATAAAAGTTGGAGACAAATATATCAGCGAAAAAGAATTAATTGATGCCGTCAATTTTTTAAAAGATAGAATGGATGAATATATGCAACGCGATGCGAATATCTCTAATTACACTCGAATGCCTCGAAAAAATACGCGAATTGAGTCGCATTCTTCGCGTCATTCGTGTGCATTCGCATTTTTCGAGTCGCGACTATCCTTAAATTTTTTTGAATTCTCTTTTTGTCTTGCGATTTATTATTTTGCAAAACAGCATTGCGAATACGCTGTTATTGAAACCGGCTGTGGCGGGAGATATGATGCTTCAAATGCAATAAAAAAACCAGTTTATACTATTATCACAAATATTGGGCCTGACCACTTAGATATTTTTGGTAACTTAAAAAATATAGCCAATGAAAAAGCGGGAATAATAAAATCGGGGGTGCCCTTGCTGACAGGCGAGACAGATAAGAGATGGATTAACATGTTTAAGAAAGAGCT
>JAHINX010000004.1 GCA_018895765.1 Patescibacteria group bacterium | reverse complement strand
TTTGACCCGCGGGGTGGAGAATGTTTATCCGACTTCTGGGTTTTTGGAAAAATTATTAAAATCAAAAAAGAAGCTGACGATATATACCGGTTATGACCCAACGGCTCCAACGCTCCATATCGGGCATGGTATTACAATGTTAAAACTTCGCCAGTTCCAGAATTTGGGACATAAGATTATATTTTTAATCGGCGATTTTACTGGAATGATTGGCGACCCGACTGATAAAACTTCTGTAAGGCAAGCGCTTACTCGCGAAGAAGTTTTGAAGAATTGCAAGAGCTATCAAAAGCAGGCTTCGGCAATTTTAGATTTTAATGGAAAAAACCCTGTAGAAGTAAAATATAACAGTAAATGGTTTTCTAAAATGAACTTTGGTGATGTGTTGCAACTATCGTCAAAGTTTAGTGTGCAAAGAATGATGGAGCGCGATATGTTTGAAAAACGATTTTATGGTGAAATCCAGTGTCCCAATGGACATTGGATGATCGCAAAAAATATTATGTCTTTTCATATAAATAATAATGGTGAACTTGATACTGAAAGTATTTATGATCCTATAATCGGCTGTCTCGAATGCGCTAAGACGATGGATATAAATTCTAAGAATAATTTTAGGTTTAGTGTTGAAACTGCAAAAAAAAGACCACCCACACCGATTTATGTTCATGAGTTTATGTATCCGATGATGCAGGCGTATGACAGCGTAGTTATGGATGTTGATGGAGAGGTTGGTGGAAACGACCAGACATTTAATATGTTAGCCGGCAGGGACTTGATGAAACAAATGAAAAACAAAGAAAAATTTGTTTTAACAATGAAATTGTTAGCCGACACATCGGGCAAAAAAATGGGAAAGAGCGAAGGTAATATGGTTGCGCTGTCAGATAGTCCGGAAGATATGTTTGGAAAAGTAATGAGTTGGTCGGACGGAATGATTGCTCATGGGTTTGAGCTTTGTACAAAAGTTTCTGATTGGGAGCTAATGAAAAAAGAAGCAAAAAGCAATCCGCGTGATACCAAGCTAAAACTGGCTTACGAAGTGGCAAAATTATTTTTGGGCGAATCATCAGCAAAAAAAGGTAAAGCGCATTTTGAATCAGTGATTGTAAAAAAAGACGCGCCTTCCGAGATGCCGGAATATAAACTGAAAGGAAGCAAGAATGTTGCTGATGTTTTAGTTGAGTCAAAATTGTGTTCAAGCAAAAGTGATGCACGTCGGGCGATTGAGCAAGGCGGGGTTTCGCTGGATGGTAATAAGATAGAAAATTTTGAGGAAAAGGCTATACCCGGGATTTTGAAAAAAGGGAAAAGGCATTTTGTAAAAATAATATAAATTGTTAGATTGTTATCGCTCGCTTTGCTCGCTAATTGTTATATTGTTGGCAGGCATAGCATAGTAAGATAACAATATGGCAATATAACAATATAGCCATGTATTTTTTAGAAAAGCTAAAACAAGAATTAGCCAAAGAAGTCAATAAAAAATTGGGATGTAAATTAGTTCAGTCCCAGGATTTTGAATATCCTCCGGAAAATGCAAAAGGAGGGGATTTGGCGCTCCCGCTTTTTAAATTGGCAAAAGCATTGAAGAAATCTCCTACCAAATTAACTACTGAGATAAAAAATAAATGGATAGAAAGGATGGAAACCAATGGCCCCTACATTAATTTTTATTTAAAAAGAGGTGCGGTTGCAAAAGAAATTTTAAAGAATGTTCAGAGCCCAACTCTGAACATAGGGAAGGGGGAGAAGGTGATGCTGGAATATGTTTCGCCGAACAGCAACAAACCGCTTCATCTCGGTCATATTAGAAACGCGTTTTTGGGAGAGGCGCTGGCAAATATAATGGAATTCGCGGGGCATAAAGTAAAAAGAAGCTGTCTGGTAAATGACAGGGGCGTTGCAATCTGCAAAGCAATGCTGGCGTATAAATTATGGGGGAAAAATGATACTCCACTAAAATCGGGAATGAAGCCCGACCACTTTGTTGGAAAATATTATGTAATGTTTGAGAAAAAGAAGACCCGCCTCGCGTTGACAAGCGACAGCGAGTCGAGGCGGGGCCCAGCTTTGGAAAAGCAGGCTCAAGAGATGCTCCAAAAATGGGAAAAAGGCGACAGGGCAACGGTTGCGCTTTGGAAAACAATGCAAAAGTGGGTGCTTGACGGTTATGAGAAAACATATAAAAGATTGGGAGTTTCATTTGATAAAGTTTATTATGAGAGCGAGTTATACAAAGATGGCAAAAAAATTGTTGAAGAGTATTTAAAAAAGAAAAAGTTCAGCAAAGATGAAAAAGGAAATATTGTTGCAAAACTGGAAAAATGCAATTTGCCGGATAAAATAATGCTTCGCGCTGACGGCACTGCGATTTATTCCACAAACGATTTGGCGCTTGCCAAAGAACGGATTAGAGAGGGGTATAAAAAAATTTATTATGTTGTCGGTTCGGAGCAGGATTTATATTTTAAACAATTATTCTGCGTATTGGGGCAATTAGATTTTGGGAAAACCGCGGAATTAAAACATCTAAGTTACGGCTTGGTTGAATTGCCGGAAGGAAGAATGAAATCGCGCGAAGGAACTGTTGTTGACGCCGATGATTTACTGGATAAAATGGAAGAGTTGGCTGGAAAAGAAGTCAAAGCTCGCAATGATTTTATAAAACAAGCGGAATCGGATAGAAGAGCGGCAATTATCGCTTCTGCCGCGCTGAAGTTTTATATTCTAAATGTAAACCCGGCGACAAGAATAAAATTTAATCCAAAGGAGTCTATTAATTTTACCGGCAAAACAGGGCCGTATCTTTTATATTCTTACGCGCGTCTGCATTCAATTCTGCGCAAGAGTAAGGGCAAGAAAGTGGTAGGGCTTCGGGAGCCCTACAGTGAAGGGTTGGAGAAAGATGAGGTTTGGGAGATGATTTTAGAAGTTGCGAAATTTCCAGAAGCGGTTTTGTCGGCAGTAGAGGGTATGGATCCGGAAGAAGTATCAAGTTATTTATATAGTTTATCCGGAAATATTTCTGATTTTTATCATAAAGTCCGGGTATTAGAAGCTGAACCTGCGGAACGCCAACTTTTGATGGTTGTTATTGAAAATGTGTTAAAAACAATGGAAACGGGATTGGGATTGTTGGGGATTGAAGTACTGGAGGAGATGTAGCAACCAATGGTTGCTTGAGAATTTCACTAATGGGCTCGTTTTACTCGCCCCACTAATTGTACGAATCACTAATGACATCGCGATTATTAGTGGGTGTACTCGCCATTAGTGATATCCTCAAAATTTATATTTTTATGCATAAATTAAGAGACATATTGTATTTTTTCCCATATTTGCTAAGATAAGCTTAAGTTAAATAAACTAGAATTAAATATAAATTTTATGTTCAAAAAAGAGATAAAAGAGGATGATGCTGAAAATTATTATTCCGAAGACGAAGAAGGGGAAAGGGATCTGCAGGATACAATAATCGCTCAAGGCGTAAAGGTTGAAGGTGATTTTAACAGCAAGGGTAATGTAGTGATAGAGGGCCAGGTATTAGGAAGCGTAAAAACAAATAATAATTTGCAGGTAGGTGAAAAAGCTAGAATAACAGCTAGTGTTTCCGCGCACGATGCTTATGTCGCCGGAGTTATAGAAGGGAATGTAAAAATAAAAGAAAAATTGGAGTTATCTCCGACCTCAAGAATATATGGCGATATAGAAGCCAAAACTCTTGTTATCACCGCAGGCGCATTATTCAATGGCAAATGCACTATGCTTGACCCGGATAATCCAAAAGAAAGTAAGACCTCTAAAAAATTAAAAAAAGAGGAAGATGCCAGCGAAGAAAACTAAAATTTCTAAAAAAATAGAAAATAAATCCGTTGCCTTTCCTCAAAAAAATCTTGAGAAAAAAGACGTTTCCGTTAAAAAGGCAGCGCTTTCTTTAGTTGAGAAAAAATCAAAGAGCGTGAAAAGAAAAACAAAATCCATAGATGAGCTTTTGGATAAAAAAAATATTAAAAAACGGATTAAGAAGAATATTGCGGAAGAACTTTTAAAATCAAAAAAGATTTCTAGCACAAAAATTTATACTTCGCCTTATGCGTATATTTATGCGGAGTATCTTCGCGGAGCAAAATATGAAAAGCAGTTAAGGGCTATAGAAAACAGATTAACGGATTTAGGGATAAGTGGCAGAGTGCACAGACTGTCGCAGTTTAAAAATTTGAAAGAATTAATTGAAGAAGATACGAGACGCGGGATAACAACGATAGTTGTAGTTGGCGGAGACGATATTATAAAAGAATCAATACGGGTGGCGGCAGAGCTAGATATTATTTTGGGAATAATACCCTTGGGCGGAGGCGATTATCATATAGCGGAAGCGCTTGGCATTCCGGAGGGTGTAGCCGCATGCGAAGTTCTTTCGCAGAGGATTATAGATAAGATTGATGTCGGGAAAATAAACGGAAAGTCATTTATCTCCCGTTTGTATATTACCAACCAGCGTGTGCCCTTATTTTGCAATAAGAAATATGAGGTTATGTCACCAGGGGGTGATGTGGTTATTTATAATTTAAATTTGGATGATGAAGACAAAAGCGCTCCTAAAATAAATCCGAAAGACGGCCAGTTGGAAATTTTTGTAAGGCCTAAAAAAAGAATGGGGATTTTCAGAAAAGATAATTCTAAAGAAAGCTTATTCTTTGCAAATATAATAAATATAAAAAGCGGGATTGCTTTTTCTATTTATGTAGACGGGGTGAAAAATTTTTATAAAGAAGTTGAGATAAAAGTAGTGCTACAGGGATTGCGGCTGATTGTGGGGAAGAGCAGAACAATATGAAATAAATTGTTATATTGTTGGCATACCCTTGCCGTTAGTTTGCTTTTTAGGGTGGCAAGTGGTGTAGTGTTCAAGATTCGGCAATAAAATTTAATTTACGCGCGGGTGGTGAAACCTGGTATACACGCATCCTTGAGGGGGATGTGGGCGCAAGCCCGTGGAGGTTCAAATCCTCTCCCGCGCATTAAAAAACCTCGAATTTTCGGGGTTTTTTGTTTTTGACGAGTGGTGATATAATATAAAGTAACGTTCCAGGTAACGTTACTAAATAATTGTCATCCCGCACTTGATGCGGGATCCAGCAAATATCTATGGAAAATAAAGACATTCGCAAAATTGTGAAGAACGGGCGTGGGACATATTATATTTCCGTTCCAAAAGAAATTATGCGCGAATTAAAATGGAAGGAACGGCAGAAGGTGATTGTGAAAAAATATGGGAGTAAGGTGATGATAACAGATTGGAAGAAATAAGTCATAGATTTTATCATATATAACACAGATAGTTGGGGCGGGGCTTTTAGCCCCGCCCTTGCTTTTCTTCCTCCCTCTTGTATTCAAGGCCTCCGGCTCGGCTTTAATGAGATAGCCGTTGCCGTTAAGGATGATTTTCTAAAACAGTTTAATCGTCAAATTTTAACCGGCTCGGAGAGGGAGGCTAGGTGGGGGATTTTCTCTCCTTCTCCCCCTTTGGCTTCCAGCCCGGAGGCACCAGCCCGGAGGGAAAAGGGGGATTCAGGAGGATTTAATAACAATTTTGCTAATCGGCTCAATGGCGTCTCCCGTTGAGCCGATTATTTTTTTGGCTTGCAAAGCCGGATTTTTTGTGGGAGAATTAAATAAATGTATGAATGATAAGCTAAAAGAACAATTAGAGGCCGAGGGCATTGAAGCTGTAAAAGCAAGTTGGCCAATGGGGTTGCTTTTGAGATTTGCGCCTTTTTGGGCGATGAAAATAATGCAGAGAAAGACAGGGGTAAAAAATGATTTTTTTGACAAGGCGCATGAATTATTTTCCCGTACGAAAACGATAGACATTGTGCCGGTTGCCGGAAGTTTACGCGGCTTTATTTTAATATTGGACAGAAACACCGCCCTTTATTTTTACCAGGACGGCGGTCATTTCAAATACGATGGCTTTGAAATGGGAGAATATGAAAAAGGCGATGTAACAATTTTTGATAATTTAAAAATTTAGAAGATAGATATTTAACGAGCGCCAATATGAACTTTGATGAACAACAAAATGAAATAATCAGGAGTATTGACGGCGCTTATTTGATTTCTGCGCCAGTTGGGACCGGGAAAACAACGGTTTTAGCGGAAAGAGTTATAACCGCTTTAAATTCCGGTATTCGGCCGGAGGAAATTTTATGTCTTACTTTCACTAATCGGGCGGCAGAGGAAATGGCTGAAAAAATAAAAACGCGCATCGGCAAAAAAGATATTTATGATCATTTGACGGTTAAGACATTTCATGGGTTTTGCGTGTATTTTATAAAAGCGGAAGCAAAAAGAATTGGCATTGATCCCAATTTTATTATTTTTGATGAAGCGGATCAGTTGGAGATTATAAAAGGCATTTTAAGCGCGTATCCTCAGTACGCGCATTTTGAAAAGAAGTGGGATTTCTTAGGTTTTTTGGATAATTTGTACAAATATAGGATGGAAAAATTAAAAAAGGAGATTGGGTGTAAGGTTGATATTGGCGAAAATGGGCTTCTGGATGAAATAGCGAAAAAATATTTGAGAGCTATGCGTGAACAGAACGCCCTTGACTTCAATGAACTTGTCCTCACAACTATAAATACTTTATACTGCGATGAAAAATTGCGGATAAAATGGTCAAAAAAATATAAACTCATCCAGCTTGATGAATTTCAGGACACACATATTTCCGAATATTTGGTAATTAAAGAACTGGCCAAAGGATATAAAAATATTTCTTTTATTGGCGATTTGGATCAAACTATTTATGGCTGGCGCGGCTCGGAGCCATATTTTATTGCAGAGGTTTTTAAAAAACATTTTGCGCCGGTTAAAGAATTAAATTTAGAAATAAATTATAGATTTAATAAAAATATTTTGGAAGCGGTAAAATCGTTTTTACAGAAAATGAATAGTCCGGCCACTAAAAATATTAAATGCGCAAACCACGGATCGGACGATAGCAGATGTATAGATGTATTTAATGGTTATAATTTTTCTGAAGAAGTCAAGTGGGCAATCGGAGAAATTGATAGAATACAGGTGGCAGAGCCCGAAGCAAGAATAGCGGTGCTTTTAAGAACGCACTTTTTAATTGGAAAAACGGCGGAATTTTTTTCACAAAACAATGTGTCTCATGTTACGGTAGACAAGTATGATTTTTTTAAAAGACAGGAAATAAAAGACATTATTGCTTATTTGAAAATAATTTTTAATAAATTTGATTTAGAGAGCGCCCGCAGATTAACAGAGCGTCCGTCGAGGAATATCGGGGATTCAACTTTAAAAACTATAAGGGAAAAAGGCGCGCTCGCCGGAATGAGAATTTCTGATTTTTTAGATTTTAAGAATTATAATTTTAAGGAACCGTTTGAGAATTTGATTAGCAGATGGGACAGTGGCAGAATTATTGTTTTAGATACGGAAACTACAGGCACGGATGTTTTGAAAGATGAAATAATCCAGATTTATGCCGTAGAGGTTGTTGGCGGTGAAATGGGCAAGGAATTTCATTTTTTCATTAAGAATAGCGTGCCGGTCGGATTATCTGCGCAAGTTCATGGGTTAACGGATGAGTTTTTGAAGAAAGATGGCTGCAATCCCAAAGAAGTACTTTTGGAGTTAAAAAAATTTATTGGAACTGACGCGATAGCGGGACATAATATAAACTTTGATTTATCAATGATTGTGGAAAATGGGAAAAGGAATGGCATTGATTTTGTTATTAAAGAATATTATGATACGTTGGACATCTCAAAGCGTTTGATTGATGCGGAAAATTATAAATTAAGTTTTTTAGCGAATATTTTAGGGCTTCCGCGGGCAACGCATGATGCAAAGGATGATGTTTTGGCAACTGTTGGATTATCTAAGGTTTTGATTGAGAAATTGAAAACCGGCATTGCGCAGAGGACAGATCTTTTTGCAAAATTTTCCGGCAAATTTATTCAACTGGCCGGCCTTATAAATAATTGGCAAAAGTTAGTTAAGGAAAAAAGACCGCATGAGGCGGCGCGACATATTTGGGAAAGTTCCGGTTTAGAGGGTTATTATAATAACGATAAGGACAAGGAGAGGCGGTTTGGGTCAATCAATACGCTCGTAAAGTTATTTGAAGAGAGGGATGACGGCCGGCGCCCGGCGGATGTTGCCCTGAGAGATGCTATACAAAACGTGGCGCTCTCGGGTAATTTGGACTTTTTGGGGCTTGAAGACGGCAAAGTGCCGATTATTACGGTTCATACGGTCAAGGGATTGGAGTTTGATTATGTTTTTGTACTTGGATTAAATGATAGAATTTTTCCTTCGGGTATGCCAGACTCGGACTTTGAAGAGGAAAAGCGGCTTTTTTATGTTGCGATGACAAGAGCGAGAAAAAAACTTTTTTTAGCATGTAGCAATTTTAACGATTACGGGCGCCCTTCCGCGATAAGTCCCTTTATAGATTTTATAGGCGCAAAATTTTTAAATTATAGATGATAGCCGAACTACTTATTTTGGGTATAAAAAAGAGCAGGCTAAAAAATTATACAAAGCATGGTTTTGCAGACGCTACCTTTGCAAACAGTCTTCCGTATGGTTTTCATTCTTCGCATAAAGCTACGAAGGGCACGGAGTAGTACGGAAAGAAAAATTTTAAAATCAGCGGGATGAACGTTCGGGGGAACGTTACTTAAATCAAGTCAGCGATGTGTCGGGGGGGGGGTTGGGTTTTGAATTCCAACCTTCCCTAACCCCTCTCTTCGGGCCGGATTTATAAATAGATTATTTCGTTTTTTGTCTATCCGTTTTGTCCACACCCCTATCACAAGAGCAATTAAATTAAAATATTATTTTGCTTATTTTAGGCAAATATTGACAAGTGTATACAAAAGTTATACGATTGTATAACTTTTGTATACACTATATAATCTAAATATAAACAAAATTATATTTTATGTTAACATTTTTAAAGAATGGCAAGGGGAAAATACTCCATCTTTTTTTTAAGAATCCGGACAGAGAGTTCTATCTTAGAGAAATTGCAAGAGAACTCAAACAAGAGCCGGGATTTTTTCAAGCGCCACTAAACGCGCTGGTAAAAGAGGGTCTTTTGATTGATGAGCGTAAAGCTAATTTACGCTTTTTTAAGTTAAATAAAAATCATCCCCTTTATGAAGAAATCAAAAAAATTGTCTCTAAAACATTGGGCATGGAGGCAAAACTGAAAGAATTAGCCGAGGGATTAGAAAAAATTGAATACGCTTTTATTTTTGGTTCTATTGCTAAAAATCAGGAATATAGCGAAAGCGACATAGACCTTTTGTTGATCGGAGAAGCTAACCAAGATTTTTTAATTGAAAAAATCAGGCCATTAGAAGAAGATCTTAATAGAGAAGTTAATTATCATATTTATAGCAAAGAAGAAATAATTAAAAAACTTGAAGAAAATAACGACTTTATTACAAGAATTTTTAATGAACCAAAAATAATTTTAAAAGGCGACTTATATGACTTTGGAAAATTTAATTAACGATAAACTTCTTGAAGAGTTTGAATGTTCTACAGAGAAGGCAAAGAAAGAATTCGTAAAAAGTGAAGAGCGTTTTGATGCCGCTAAAACAATACTAAATTTAGGCTCGCAAACCGAAGAACTTAAAAAAATTGCCTATGAAAATATCTACACCGCCTCAAGGTTTGCATCTACGGCTTTATTATTTTTAAACAATTATAGGGTAAAAAGAACCAGTCGTTCTCACGAAGCAATTTTGAAGGCTAGCGAATGCATTTTAAAAGATTCTGGCAAATGTGACATTGAAACACTCGGGGCAATCAATAAATTGCACCAAATAAGGAAGAGAAGAAATAGTGTTGATTACGATGAATTGCCTAGTGATATTTCGGAAGCAGGATTAAAAATTGCTATTGAAACGGTCGGTTGGTGGATAGAAAAAGTAAGGGGGCTCATAGAAGGAAAAGAGAATTCTGATAATTTATTTGCAGATGCAGATTAAATATATCCATTAAACTATTAAAAAGTTCGAGCAACATCTCGCATCGGGTTGGAAAATCAAAACCCTCGCAGAAGCGGGGTTTTTTGATGGCCAGAATTTTAATTTTGCTAATCGGCTCAACGGCGTCTCCCGTTGAGCCGATTAATTTTCCGGCTTGCAAAGCCGGATTTTTTGTGGGAGAATTAGAAAATAAATAAAGCTATTATGTTGCCTAGTTATAATTTAGATAAAATTAAATTTGGCGTAGACAAACCGACATTTGATAAGGCGGTTGATATTTATGATTCCGGAGGAGTTAAAAGTTTTGAAGATACTGGCTTTGGCTTTAGCGCAAAAGTTAAGGGAAGTGGCGATAATTTTTATGAAGTTTATGTTCCCGCGAAACAATATGACCATGGAAGCTGTGATTGTTATTTGGGCCAGCGAGATATTCTTTGCAAACATATGATAGCGCTGGCTATTTGCGCTGTGATGGGCGGAGGGCAACTGAGTGAAGAAGATAAAGAGTTAACAGACAGCCCGGAATGTAGCGGTCGCGCGGGTGAATTGAAGAAGACGGAATTATTGGAAATAAAAGCCGAGATTAGCGTAGCAATGAGATATATAAAGCCATACAACGGCCCGTCGCGTCTTTGGCATAGGTATCAAGATTCGCTTTTGGAAGGATGTAGGCGTTTGACAGTGATAATTTCGGATTTTCCAGTTAGTAAGCAAACGGCAAAATTATTGATAGATTTGCTTTTACGGCTTGATAAAAAATTATGTTATGGCGGAGTAGATGATTCGGACGGCACTGTCGGTAGTTTTATGTATGAAGTAGTTGATATTTTAATAGAATTTACAGAGCTTGACTCGGCTTGCATAAAAACCTTTTTTGTTTTATGCGATAAAAAGACATGTTTTGGATGGGAAGAAAAGTTAGTTGAAATATTAGATGAAGCCAACGTAGATTAATATGAAAAAAAGTAGTTTGTGGACATTCTATCCTTCGCTGAAGCTATGAACCTCAAGAAAGCTACGAACCTCACGGAAAGCTATGAGTGACCAAAGCGGAGCAGTACGGAAAGAAAAATTTTAAAATCAGCGGGATGAACGTTCGGGGGAACGTTCATCGTAACGTTACTGAATAAGGCCAGCGCTGGGGCGCTGGTTTTTGGGTTTTGGAATTGAGATGCTTGGTAATTTCAACGGGTGAGATTTCTTCACTCGTCGAAATGACAGAGGGAAGGGGAAAAAGAAGAAATCCCCCCCTCTAACTCCCCCCTTGGGTACAAGAGGGGAGAATTATTATTAAATCCCCCTTGGTCCCCCTTTTCCAAAGGGGGAGAAGAAAGACGGGATTGCCGCGTCGCGAGTACGCTCCTCGCAATGACAGGAGGGGGCGGGGGGGGGAAAACAATACTTCCCCGCTTTTTTGTTTTTTTGTTTTTTGATATAATAAGAATATAAAAATTATCTGTGTAGTCTGTGAATTAAAATTTGTAATAAATAATAGCGCGAAGTGCATATCTGTGTTATCTGTGATTAAAAATTTGTGGATGAAGCGCATATCTGTGTTATTCGTGTTAAATAAATCTGTGGTAGTATGATAGCAAAAATAATTGTAGGTATTTTAGGTACTGCTTTGGGTGTGGCAATGATGATGCGAACCGAATGGTTTTTGAGGATGCTCGGAAGAAATGCCTGGGCAGAGGCAAAATTTGGTTTTGAAGGCGGAAGCCGGCTTTTATATAAGCTAATCGGATTAGTGATAATTCTGATTAGCTGGTTTTATGCTTTTGATTGGCTGAATGGACTATTTAAGTTTTTTCTTGGTGGGCTGTTTAGGAGATAAAACAAAAAATAAAAGATAAAAAATAAAAAACAAAAACGTAAAAATGTAAAAATTTAATAATCCATCCCGATGACCATCGGGATACCAAATATTTTATATTTTATTTTTAATTTTTTATTTTAGCGAAGCGATATGATTTATATTCCAACTAGTTCTGAATTATTAAATTCGGATAAAGTTTTAGAAAAATTAGACCTCAGGGCAGGTATGACGGTTACGGATTTAGGCTGTGGTACAACCGGTCATTTTGTTTTTCCTTCCGCAAAGATTGTCGGGGAAAATGGTAAGGTTTATGCTGTTGATATTTTGAAGTCCGCGCTTTCCAGTATTGAATCAAAGGTAAAGATGCAAAATTTTAACAATATAGAAACTGTCTGGTCGGATATAGAGGTTTTTGGAGGCGCAAAGATACCGGACGAATCGTGTGATGCCGTTTATCTGATTAATGTCCACTGTAAGCCGGCAATGATAAAAGAGGCCTTGCGCTTATTAAAAAAAGATGGTAAATTGCTTTTAGTTGACTGGAAGGTCTCTGCGACTGACAATCTTGGTCCGGCTACAGCAGACAGGGTTTCGCGTGAAGAAGCAAAGAAGCGTGTCAAAGAATTTCAGTTAAAATTAGAAGATGAATTTGATGCCGGAAAATATCATTGGGGACTGATATTCAAGAAAACAATAAAGCAATAAAACAAAAGAGTATGGGATATATAACGCCGCTTTTAAAATTTGGTTTTTGGTTCAATATTGCTCCGCCACCGCTGTTGCCGTTTTTTTACTGGGCATTTTTTATATTTTTTGTTGTTTTGCTTTTCGGAGGTATTGTCTGTGGACGGATTTATAAAAAAGAAAAAGAGAATTTTGTTTTGCGCTTTAGCGCAAAGTATCTAAAAAATTGGTTTATCGTTGCCGGGATTACCGGACTTTTGTTGCTTTTATTTGGATATGAACGCGCAGTATTTTTAAGCGCCAGATTTTGGTTTCTTGTTTGGGCTATTGGTTTTGGCATTTGGCTGGGATTTATAATAAAAAAAATTAAGATTTTGCCTACTAGAAAAGAAGAGTTGAAGCGCCACGCGGAATATAATAAATATTTACCTAAAGCAAAAAAACAAGAAAACAAGAAAACAAGAAAACATTAAGGCATAAAAATAGAATATTATGACTTATGCAAGAAAAAGTTTAGGCAGACTCGGCGAAGAACTCGCCGTTTCTTTTTTAAAAAAGAAGGGATATAAAATTTTGGAAACAAATTTTGTGATTAAGGGCTTTGGCGAGATTGATATTATTTGCAAGAAAAAAGATAAAATCGTTTTTGTTGAAGTTCGCACAAAAAGTAGCTTGCGATATGGAACGCCGGAAGAAAGTATCACGCCAAAAAAACAGCAAAAACTGATTAATCTGGCACATCTGTATTTGAATATAAAAAAATGGCATTATAAGAAATTTGCCATTGATGGAGTGTTTGTTGAAAAAAAAGACGGAGAATATGAGATAAGGCACTTGGAAAATATGCTAGAGTGCGATTAGTTTATAGAGCAACTAAAAAAATCAGGAAAAAAACAATTTGTAAGAGCAAGCCGTTTTTAAATGAGAAGTCGCGTCGCTCGGCAAACAAATCATGATTTTTGAAATGCCACTTGTGTATCACGCGCAAAAATTTTGGTGCATTTGGCAGACTCAGCTCATATAACCCTATTAAAACATCGGGAATGATTGCGCCGATAAGCGCCATGCTTGTTACGAGTTTGGTATGATAAATTCCCAAATTGAATATTAAAATTACAAAAACAACGGTTGCTATAGCGTCTAACATTGTGCCTGCCATTGCTTTTTTCATTGAGAGCTCTTTATTTTTATACCTTTTATACATGTTGCTATCGCCATGCGGAATCATATCCAAAATAACATGGCTTAGAATTCCACATATAAAGGCTAAAATAGGATTGCCTGTTGCCTGGCCTACAAGAACGCCGGCGCTGGCATGGACAAGTAAATTCATAGAGGAATATAGATTATTAGTTTAAGTATACGTCTATTTAAAGAAAAAGTCAATTGATATAAAACAGGAATTATGATTAAATTATATAAAAGGAGGATGAGTTGAATAAATTTCAAATTTTTCTTCTGGGCGTTATAACAACCGCCACAGCGCTTTGGTTCTTTATAAGTCCTTCATATATATTTTTGGTCGTGGCTTTGGGGTGGAAATCTTTTTTAATTTTTCCATTATTTTACGGGCTTATCGCCTGGTTGATATTGTATGCATACGGGGATATTGATATGTCAATAGATGTTTTTATTGAAGATAAGATAGAAGACCCCTGCCTTAAAAAAAGAATGCTGGAAATTTATGCAAAAAGCAGATTTTTTGCTTTGTTTCTGGCGGCTTTTACCCTCTGTCCTTTAGTCGCGCCTATTTTGGCAAAACTTTGCATAAAAAATAAAAAGAAAGCACTGCTTGCCGGAATTTTTTTGAACATTACGACAACGACAATCTGGATACCGATTTATCTTTTTGGCTGGGAGGCGATAAAAAGGATTTTTAAAATGCAATAAAACTAAGCCGTTGAGCTTAGTTTTTTTGATGTTAAAAAATTTATTTTAAAATTCTCGATAGAGCCTTTTCAGCATAAATTCGTTTTCTTTGTAGGCAGGGTACATCTTTTGAATAATAAATCCAAGGGATCAATTTCATAGAAGCTTTTTTCATAAATTTGAGTTGCCACATACTCGTTGTTTGGTAGTCGCGTTTCGGTTTGTATTCATGTAAATCTCCTTTAATGCCACTGAGGCGATAGGTTGTTTCTCGTAGCCAGATCATATGTTCTTCGCTTGCAGAAATAAAGCGCATTATTAATCTTGTGTAAATATATTTGGGATTTTTGAAAGTATTATAAGAGTCTTGATAAGTCGTAACACACCCGTCTCCATCCAAGTGACCTCGTAAAAAATCTTTAAAGAATTTGTCAGGTATTATGATTTTTCCAATGGTATAAGTTTTATTTGGGAATAAGCCAATCGTTAGAAGCCATCTATATAATCCAACATCACCCACCTGTATTCTATATGCTGGTCGTTTAGCCCAACCGTTATGTTTGGTTTTTTCCATTTTATTATAAACACCCAAACATTGTTTGAATGTTTCTATTTGCTCGATATCGGACGACCTTAAAATAATATGTCTTCCGTCGGACGACAAACATCCATCAGTAACCAGCAAACCAATCGCATAAGCTAATTTTGGTGTCCATTGTATTTTTTTTGCTGGTAGTTTTTTTCTTGGCATATTTTTAATTATATCATGGAGTATTAAAAAAACTTCTTTAAAGAAGTTTTTTTATGGGCGAGGAGGGGGTCGAACCCTCACGGGATTGCTCCCACACGCTTTTGAGGCGTGATCGTCTACCAGTTCCGACACTCGCCCGGATACTATATATATTAGCATAAATTTCGCCTTTTGTCAATCTTTTATTATTCTGATATAATATTAATAATTATGGCTCAGGTGATAGCGGTTGTAAATCAAAAAGGGGGAGTAGGGAAGACAACGACAAGCGTAAATTTGTCGGTATTTTTAGCTGCGCTTGGCAAGTTTGTGCTTTTAATTGATTTAGATCCTCAGGCAAATGCCACGTCAGGGCTCGGGATAAATCATTCAGCTGCAGATAAAGGCATCTATGAAGTTTTGAGCGGAGAACTGCGCTTTAGAGACATCATTAAAAGCACTGTGCAGGAAGGTCTTAGGATTGCTCCGGCAACAGTATCTCTTGCAGGCGCAGGAGTTGAGCTTGTAGGTGTGGAAAATCGCGAAAACCGCCTGGCTTCAGCCATCCAAGAGGTGCGGGGCGCCTATGATTATATAATTATAGATTGTCCGCCATCTTTAGGACTCCTTACCATCAATGGATTGGTCGCTTCAGACAAGGTGCTCATTCCCGTACAAGCGGAATACTATGCCCTAGAGGGCCTTGGCCAGCTGATTTCTACAATTAATCTTGTTAAAGAAAATATAAAATCAGAGTTAGAAGTACTTGGAGCGGTTCTTACAATGTTTGATAAAAGAAACAAACTTTCTGGAGAAGTCATGCAGGAGTTATACAAATATTTTCCCGATAAAATTTTTCGCTCGATAATCCCTAGAAGCGTGCGTTTGGCAGAAGCGCCGAGTTATGGAAAATCGATTTTGCATTATGATTCAAACTCAAAGGGTGCCAGAGCCTATGAACGGCTGGCAAGGGAACTTTTGGATTTGGAAATCTAAACAAGTTTGAATTTTGAAGTTTGAATTTCGATTGAATGACTTAAGGATTTAAGTTTGAAGTAAACCATTATATTTTTTTAATTCTTTAGCATTAGATACTTCTGACTTCATACTTGAATCGAAATTCAAAATTAAAAATTCAAAATTTATTTTTATGGCTTTAGGTAGAGGATTGGGGTCTTTGATCCCGCAAAAACAAAATTTACCCAGCTCTAAAGAGGGCGCAATAACAAAAGAATCACCGCAAGAGGGGATAAATTTTATTGAAATAAGCAAAATTATAGCAAATCCAGGCCAGCCGAGGAAGTTTTTTTGCGATATTGAAATGGAGGGACTGATGGATTCTATAAAAACGCATGGCATTTTACAGCCCCTGATTGTCTCCCCAAAAGAAGGTGGAAAATATGAAATTGTCGCAGGGGAGAGGCGTTATAGGGCGGCAAAACTTGGCGGATTGAAGCATGTGCCGGTTATTGTCCGCGATGTTAAAGACCATGAAAAGATGGAGCTTGCTTTGGTTGAAAATATTCAAAGGCAGGATTTGAACGCGATAGAAGAAGCGGAAGCGTATAAGCAGTTAATGGATGAATTTGGGTTTACGCAGGAAGATGTAGCCAGAAAAATGGGCAAAAGCAGACCGGTTATTGCCAATATGCTACGGCTTCTAAATTTATCCGAAGAAATAAAAAAAGCAATTGCCAAAGGCAAGCTTTCTGCTTCTGCGGGTAGGGTATTAGCGGGCATCGCTGATCCTATAAAACAGGACGAGCTTTATCATAAAATGCTTCAGGGGCTCTCTGTGCGCGAAAGTGAAATAAAAAGCCGTTTAGGTAAAGAAGGTGTGCATAGCAAAAGGACCACAAAAGACCAGACACTTATTGATTTGGAAGAAAAGCTCCGTGAAGTATTAAAAACAAAAGTTGATATCAAGAAAATGGGCAAGACTTGCCGATTAATGATTGAGTGCTACTCTGATGATGAATTGAATAAAATTGCAAAATTATTGAATGGATAAGTTAATCCAATTTGTTAAATTGTTGGACGGCGCTTTCGGCGCCGTCTTTGATATTCTGGTGGTTTTGTTATTTTTTCAGTCCGATTTTGCCTAACCAATTGGATTTTTTTGTATTCAGGTATGCGCGGATTTTTTGGCGCGCGTTGCGGGTTTTTACTATTTTTAGCCAGTCGCCAGACGGGCCCCGTCGGTCTTTGTTGGTAATAATATGAATAACATCTCCGCTTTTTAGCGAGGTGTTCAGCGATTGTATTTGGTCGTTTATAACCGAGCCGGTGCATTTGTCACCAATATCAGAATGAATAGCGTATGCAAAATCAATCGGCGTGGCATCTTCCGGCAGGTCAATAACGTCTCCTTTTGGCGTAAAGACAAAAATCCTGCTTTTGAAAACATCAATTTTAAGGGATTCAAGCCCTTCTAAAAATTCTTTTTTGTTATCAAGATTTTTTTGAACTTTTGCCAGCTCCTGCATCCAATAGAGTTCTTTGCCAATAACGGACTTTTTGCCCGCCTCATCATAAACCCAATGGGAGGCAATACCAAACTCCGCCTTATCATGCATCTCTTCGGTTCTTATCTGCACTTCAACGATATCTCCGCTGTTGGTAAAGACGGTGGTATGAAGCGAACGATAGCCGTTTGGTTTTGGCTGGGCGATATAATCCTTAATCCTGCCTTTTAATGGTTTCCAATATTTATGGATAATCCCCAAGGCGGCATAGCAATCGGAAATATTTTTGACGATAATACGCACGGCAATTATATCGTAGACCTTGTCTATATTGCGGTCTTTTTCAAGAATTTTTTTATATAAGCTGTAAATATGTTTGCGCCTGCCGTGAATGGCAATAGGGTTGACCCCGTCTTTTTTCAAAAATCCATTAGCCTCGTTTATACTTTTTTCAAGATTTATTTTTTTCTTATTGTAGGATTCCTGGATTAATGAATATGCCCAACTAAATTCTTTTGGATAAACATATTTAAAAGCTAGGTCTTCTAATTGGCCTTTAATCTCTCCCATGCCAAGCCGGTTGGCAATCGGGGCATATATTTCTAGCGTTTCCAAAGCAATACGGTATTGTTTTTTTGGAGATAGGACATTCAGTGTTTTTAGGTTGTGCAAGCGGTCGGCAAATTTTATGAAAACAACTCTAATATCAGACGCCATAGAAATAAACATTTTCCGCAGGTTTTCTATATATCTTTCCATCCCGCGGTATTTTATTTTGCCAAGCTTTGTGATACCTCCAACCATAGAAGCGATGTCTTCGCCAAAATTGTCTTCTATCTCGCTTAGAGTTCTGCTTGTGTCTTCCGGCACGTCATGAAGTATTGCGGCAATCACAATAGGCATATTCAATTTCATTTTGGCGAGAGTAAGGGCAGTGTGAAGGGGGTGGTTGATGTATGGCTCACCAGAGGCTCGTAATTGGCCTCTGTGGGCATCATCGGCAAATTCATAGGCCAATTCCAATAAATCCAAATCAGCTTTTGGATGGTGTTTTTTGATGGTATAAACCAGGTCTTTGTATAAATTGTTTTGGAGATTTATCTGCATAAATAAGCTTAAATTGGTATTATTTATAATACCCCCAAACGCTTAGCTTGACAACATTTTATTTTTATGTTAAGGTTATATAGCAAACTTTTGATTACGAAATTCGCAGAGTTTTGCCTTCTTGATTTCGCGACGGTTTCGCGATTAAACGTTTTATCGCGAAAATCACGCAAAACAATACGCGAAACTACGCTAAGTCAATTGTTTTATAAAATATTATAAAAATGCCAAAGCGGTTTGATTTTGGGGCTCAAGGTGCCTCCTCCTCGCCTCGATGCCCCAAGTCAAACTACTCTGGTATTTTTTTGTTCCCAAAACATAAAAACCGCCCTGTTATGGGACTGTCCCATTAGGCGGTTTTTTCTTCCGGTTCTTCGTCTTTTTTAGCGCCTTCTTCCGTTAGCCCGGGATTTGGACTATAGAGAGTGCTGGTTATTTTCCATTTGTCTACAAATTGTCCGATCCCGTTTTTATTTGTTTTATTTCTTATTACAGCATCTTTCTGAGACCATTTTAGCAAGCTGTCAAAATTTATTTTGTAGCGTCCCTGGACAACAACATAATGCAGTTCATGGTTTTTTATCGCGCGCCTTATGGTGCGTTCATGAATGCCGAATATTTTTGCCGCCTCTGATACGGCTAAACGGATTACTTTTTTTGTTGACATATATTATAATTCAAGCTATTATTTTATAAGTCCCAAATATGTTATATGGGGTTTTTTAATGTATGATAAATTGCTATATTGTCATATTGCTATACTGTTATACTGTTGCGGCTCACGCTGTTCGCCGATTATA
>JAHINX010000072.1 GCA_018895765.1 Patescibacteria group bacterium | reverse complement strand
GGCTCTTACTCTTTCGTGGGCTGAAGCCCGGTAAATAATTATTAATATCATTTACCCGACTTTAGTCGGCCCCTAATCTTTCGCGGGCTGAAGCCCGGTAAATAATAATTATATTTACCCGACTTTAGTCGGCCCCTAATCTTTAGCGGGCTGAAGCCCGGTAAATAATAATTTTATTCGTTATTATTCGTGGATTATACCGGATTACTATCCAGTATAATAATATGCCATTATGCTGAAATCAACCAAATTAACCTGGCCATCGCCATTTAGCCGTTCGACTTCTTTCACCGCAAAATCCGTAGAAAGCGTCTGCTGATACCAATAAGCGGCAATGGAAAAATCAGTAAGGTCCACATCCCCGTCGCAATCCAAATCAGCTATTCCGCAAACCCCTTCGCTTGTCGCCATAGCAACCGACATAACCACCGCAAGCATCGCATCCGCACTGTCAATCAGCGCGTCCGACGCGTTTTTCGTTTCAATGCCTATTTTATACGAACCGACTGCGGACGGATTTTGAATCTGACTGTCGCCAGCTACTCCGTAATCCGCGTTTGTGCCAATCTTGATAATAATAGCTGTCCCGGCCGAAATTGCGTCTGTATCATTTAATGTAAAAATAATCGCACCCGAAGTTCCAGTCACAACATCCGCACCAATCGCGCCACTCGCTCCGGAGCCGGCTGAAGTGGCAAGAGTTTTATTTGTGCTATCAACCAAAAAATCTAAATCCGTATAATCCAATCCGGCTGAAATTGTAAAAAACCCGCTTTGCGGGGTAATAACTATTTTTCCAGATGCCGGAACGGCATTGACAAGGGTAAACTGAATCGCGTGGTTGGAGTTCGCGCTCGGCGCGGAGGCGGAAATGGTATCGCTTATAAATAGAAGATTGGCGGCCTCTGCGCCGCGCTCGGCGCCAAAACTTAAAATTAACAGCAGTACTATGAAAAAATAGGGCAATGTCAACTTTTGGTGTTTATTAGTATTTATATTAGTGGTCTTTAGTGTATTAACAACAATGTTCTTCTCATACCATTCTGCCTAATGATTTTCTTCTCTTAAAATCCAAATAAAAATTAAATGAAATCATTGAAAACAAAGCTCCTCCAGCAATTGCCAGATAAAAAAGAATTTGGTTTCGTTCTTTTGCTATTCGTTCATCTATAGCGCCTTCTTTTTGCGCGAGCTGGCTTTCTTTTGCAAGAAGACCAAGCTCTTTGTCTTGCAGTTGTTGGGCAATGGTGTTGACTGGATTGGGAAAAACGCTTGCTGTCATGCTAATTCTGTCTTCAGCGCGGGTTTTCAAAAATCCGTCCAAAGGCCCAAAACCAAAATAAGCTTGCATAAAACATAGAACAACGACAATAAAAATAGTTGTTAATAATATTTGAAGTTTTTTCATATAAAAACACGAAAGACCGCTAATAGAAGTGAACACGCTAAAGACCACGAATATGGAACTAATTACCACTAAAGGGAATCCCACCCTCTCGCTCCCCCCTTTTCAAAAGAGGGGAGAAAAAACGGGAAAAATTATGCAAATAAGAAAATATAGGCAAGAAAAAGCAATGTAAAAACCACCAGCGTCAGCGCTAGAAAAGCTATTTTGGATGATGATTTCTTTTGCTTGCGCAAATTAACTTTTGACGTGGCCACGCTTTTATTCTTTGAATATTTTTGCGTTGCTTCTTCTATAGCGCGCATCTTGCTTCTTAGCATCAGCTTAAATCCGACCCAAAATATCAAAATAATCCCGATTATTGTTCCTGCAACAGGTAAAACAATATTCAAAGGCAAAACCCAAAACGAAACAGCCCTGGTAATTGTTTTCACATACGGCTTATCGCCATAAGCCAAGCTCAAAACAGCGTCGTATCTGCCAAAAACAAAACCATCGCCTTCCCACACTGCTTCAAACTGGCGCTGAGATTCCGGAAGAATAGAAGCCGCAGTATCATTAATGCGCAAATCAGCAACTTTTTTGCCGAACCAGTCGGTAATTTCAAGCGGGCCCCTAGGTTTTATGACAACATTACCGAGATTTTCAACTTTTGTAATAAATGTCACAACCGGCTTGCTATAGATTGACTTGTCGGTATAAAAGCTTCTCATCTGCGCTTCTTCAACAGTTTTGCCTGAAATCCGCAAGCTGATAATTGTTCCCACCTGATAGCCGACGCCGACACCGGTTTCTTTCGGCTTTTCCGCCGTAAGTGATATAAATAATCCACCAAAATGTCCGCCCGGGCTTGCGGTTAAAGGAACGTTGATGGTGAACGGGATTTCTCTTGTCTGACCCGACTCTATTGTAAAGGGTCCCTTTTCAATATTTATCCATGAACTTAGCTCATAGCCGGTTGCCACCCCTTCTTCGGCAAATGTCGGCTGGCCTTCGCCGGAAATGCTGGTGATATCTTTTTTCAGGGTGTAATAATCCTCTGTTTTGGAAGTATTATTGGTTACCTGAAGAAAAGAAGAAAATGTCTGGCCCGGATCCACTTTGTCTTCAATAATTGCCGGCTTGATTGTTAGACCGGCGGACTGCTGGGCGTCTGCCTTGTTCACAAGCGCTCCAAAAATACCAAATAGCATCATACTAATACAAATGTATGCGAATACTTTTTTCATAGTTTCGTTGTTTATTAATAAAATCCTCCAATTATTTTAATTTTTTCGTACAGTGTGAAAAATTTTCACTAGTTATTACGTCCCGATGTTCATCGGGACGCCTTGACTTTTGACTTTAGACTTCTTCCGACTTTAGACGGCTATATTATTATATTTACCCGACTTTAGTCGGCTCTTACTCTTTTGTGGGCTGAAGCCCGGTAAATAATAATTATATTTACCCGACTTTAGTCGGCTCTTACTCTTTCGCGGGCTGAAGCCCGGTAAATAATAATTATATTCGTGATTATCCGTTTCTCCCATTCGTTGCCATTCGTGGGCTACCTAGAATATTGGCGTCGCGATATAAGACAAGTTTGCCGCATAGTCGCCAGCCGCCTCCTGTAGTACGCTTATTTCTATCTTGTAGCCGACATTTACCGCACCAATATCGGCGGTCGCGCCGTCTGCCGGTCCGTCATTTGAAAAAACCTCGCGAGGCGCAAGCATATTGCCGGCATAAAGCGTGCCATCGGAAAATTCAGCTAAATCAGACGAAGTAAGCCCCATATGTCCATAAGTCGTATCTACTCCCAAAGTTGCTGACGGAGATACCCACGCTTCCGGAACTGCAGTGTCTCCATTATCTTTGAAAGTATTGATGTCAGCTCCATTGGCGCTAGTCAGTAGTTGATCCTGCATAACCGTAACAGTAAATCCGCTGATGGCGTTTGTGGTGACAGCCAATGTCTGACAGGCGACTTTTGGAATACCTGCCGTCATTGTACCGAACGGAATGGTTGTTGTTGTTGCCGTAACATCATCGCACAAATCGCCTCCAACATCCCCGATCGTGCCGCTGTTTTTCGGGCTGATTGTAAAAGTAAAAGTAGTGCCGACAGCGACAGTAACGCTGACATCCGCAAGAATGGCAATCATTGCTATACCTTCTTCATCGCCATGAACAACGGTAATGCTCTGCGAGCCAGCAGTTGAAGGATTTTGAATTTTATTGGCTCCGCCGACTGTGAGCGTCTTTGCCCCGGCCGAGAGCGTGTCATCGGCGCAAACCGTCAATGTCGCGGTTCTGTTCACAACGCTAACAGCCACAGTCACTTCGTCCGCGCCAGCGCCACAAGAAGTTACTAAGGTCATTCCTGTAGCCGAAACAACATCCGAAGCCGTCATTCCAAAAAAATTAAAACCCGAGGGCCAGGTGATTTCAATCGTAGAGGCCTCACCCAACGTGCCAAGCGCGGTCCAGCTAAAATTATGATTTGACAATACATTAATATTTGAATCTGAGAGCGTATCGCTTATCAAAGACAGCTGGGTCGCGGCTCTGACAGGCAAAACAACGCCCCATGTTAAGAGGTTGATTATCAGAATCACGGCTAATGCTTTTTTTGTTTTCATATGGATGAATAAATACACTAAAGACCGCGGTCATTGGGATTTGGGAAATTGGTCATTTCTTTCATTCCCCCTCCTCAACGCCTTCTATTATTAGCGAACTATTTGCGCTGTTTTCTTTTTGAGCTTTTAAAATAGCTTCTTCCTGCATTTTATTTTCAAATCTAATAGAAAAAATGTAAAACAAAAGCATAAAAAACACAAGACATATCACTATAACCGCATACATAACAAACTTGAATAATCCAACTACCTTTAATTTTTCTAAAAAAACATGCTTAATCTTTTTTATCTTGCCGAATGTGGTTTTTTTCACTGGTGGATTCTTCTTTGTGTCTTTATTTTCCTGCATATACCTCCCTATCGCCTCTTTTGTAGTCATCCAGGCGATATTGCAATAAACCTGCTTTCCATGAAGCTTGCCCTTGCGAATCAGCTGACCAATATAATCAGGCGCATAGCCGGAAAGCTCTCCGGCCTCTTTTAGGGTAATGTAGTTTTTTTTATTTGTTTCCATATGAACACACTAATGACCGCTAATATGAAGCTAATTACCACCAAAAGATTGCGAAAGCTTCTGCTATGGTTGGCGGCGCTTGATGTTTGTATTCGTGGTTATTGGTGTTTTTATGTTTCCCCTGCTCGGAGCCCGAGATAATAGTAAATCTCGAGGGTCAATATTTATAATTTTGAAATTGTTAAAAAAAATAAGAAATACTGCTCTTGTGAATAACTTCGCCCTTTCATAACCATTAAAAAAAGTCGCTAAAAGCGACTGAACTTACGGCTCAAAAGCCGGCATTTTACTCTAAATTTAAGCAAAAATTAGATATGCTTAAAAATAAAAATAATAAATGCGTATACAAGATTCAATCACCTTCCAATAACTATTATACCACAAAAATAATTTGCAAAAAAGATCAAAGTCGCGTTTTATAACATCTCGAGGGACGAGG
>JAHINX010000047.1 GCA_018895765.1 Patescibacteria group bacterium | reverse complement strand
CAGAAGAATTCCCAACTCTAGTGTCCATTATGCTATCAGATGCACCCTCGTTAAACATTAAAGGGAGGATCCATCTGTTACGTGATTTTTCTAGCGTTTGGTATCGTCGCCCAGCCGATCCGCATATTTCAAGTACAGTAAAAAATAGTGTCGCGAGGGAATATGCATTGGAAGAAAGTTGGAACATTCTAAATGCCTTGTGGGAAGGAATGGATTGGCCGCTTTGGATTAACCATCCGGCAAAAATTAAGAAAGCGAAGCATAAATGGAGTCAATCGGTAGTTGCTCGCCGAATTGGCTTTATGTGCCCGAGAACATTAGTCACTAATAATCCTGACGAAGCACGCTCTTTTTGCAGAATGGTGGAACGGGCGATTATCAAACCTGTTTTTACCAGTCATTTTCAATCTGAAAATGGTTGGAATATGATTTACACCAATCCGATTTCTTCTGAAGATCTAAGAATCCAAGATATAGAACTCGCACCAGCTACTTTTCAGGAATACATACCCAAGAAAATAGAATTGCGCGTTACGGTTGTAAATAATAAAGTTTTTGCATGCGCAATTGAATCGCAAGCGAATTCAAAAACCAAAGATGACTGGCGGCATTATGACCTTGACAATACTCCGCATCATCCCTTTAATTTGCCCAGTCACATAAAGGATATGTGCGTTAGAATTGTTAAGCATTACGACCTAAATTTTGGGGCAATTGATCTTATCCTGACACCAGATAACAAATACTATTTTCTCGAACTCAATCCTAATGGCCAATGGGCTTGGATAGAAGAAATGAGCGGCCTACCGATTTCTTCGGCTATAATAGACCTACTATTTAGCCGCGAATAACTATTTGAGCAGAAGCTATTTGCAACTTCTGCTTTTTATTTATATAATAAATTCATATTTTATGAGCCAACTACTCTCAAATAAAACCGATTCAAAATCACTTCAAAGGGCTTGGGATTTAGACCAAAAAGCCCTCTTTAATAAGAATAAAGAGCAACAAAGAAAACTTTGGTCTTCTGCTTTGTTGATTTGTCGAAAACTACTTAAAAAATATACACAAAAATCTCCCGACTATCTCCAGATTTTATCAAAAATTTATTTAATATATCAACATCAACAAAAATTTAGGTTGGCAAAAAAGTATCTTGATTTGGCAGGCAAAAAATCAAAAGACGACCCCATTGTTCTATTCAATTATGGAAATTTGTATCGAGCCGCCAATAAATCGCAATTAGCAATTGATTATTATAAAAAAGCGATTAAGCGCAGTAATGAAGAAATTTTTAAAAATGAACTTGCGAGATATCGAGAAATTCTAAAACAGAAGAAATTGGGTTAATTTATGCCGACAAACAAAAAAATGGTTTCGCAAATTAAACAAATGTTTGATATAGATCAGGACATTAGGACGCAGGCCATGGCTAATAAAAATTTAAATGAGCCATTGGCAAGTTTTTGTTCCGTGGAAAAAAATGTGAGCGTGAAAACTAAATTAGGATTCAGTATGGCCAATTTTTTAATATATTCTCTAGATGCGATTCATAATACTAAATTGCATAGAATTATAGAGGACTATGGTTACCCTAATGCGAAAATATTGGGCAAGGCCGGCTTATATTATTTTTGGTTGCTTATTCAACATCAAGATGAAGATGTTAAGCTGCAAGAAGATTGTTTGAAAAATTGTAATTTTGCGCCAAAAGAAAAAGCATTCTTAACGGATAGAATTTTAGTCAGGTATGACAAAAAACAGATTTATGGCACGCAATTTTTTAGAGATAAAAAAACAGGCAAGATGCAGTTGCGCCCGGTAGAAAATTTAAAAGATGTTAATACTTTAAGGAAAGAAGCTGGTATTAAAACTACCGTTGAGGAAGACTTGAAAACTCTGACAGCGCGTATTAAGAAATAAACTGATATTTTGTATATTGGAAAAATATTTACAACTTGGATTATATACCAGCGATTGCCCCCAATGGTTGCTGGATAAAATAAAAAAGATCAAAAAGAAAAAAGTTGACCGATCTTTTATTATTGAAGTTTTACAGGCGATCAAAGAAGAGTTTGACTCCAAATTGCACACAATAACTACCACTCACGATTTTAAAACCTCACGCTTTATTTCAGTTAAAGAAGTTTTGGAAAAACGTCAGCGTTCCTGCGGTTCAATGTCGACGGTCGTCGCTTCGGTCCTGCGAAATTTTGGCGTGTCAGTAAAATTAATTAATGGTATGTTTATTAAAGACAACCCTAATATGCGCCATGCTTGGATTGAAGTTTGGCTTGATAATGAATGGGTTCCGTTTGATATAACCAAAAAAAACTTTGCTTTAACGCCGTATCATATCAGACTCGGCGAATATGTTGATTGGGAAGATTTGAAAAAGGAACAAAGCACGTAAACACCCTCCTCCACGCAAGAATAATTTGAGACAATGTGTTCCATCTTAAACCTTCGTTCCCTGTAGTTTTAAATATAACCAAATTCTCCTCTAATTTTAGGGGAGTTTTTGGTTCTAATATTGTCTAACCCACATGCTAATTTTAAGGGAGGCTAGAATTAAATAAAAAAGTAGACTTATTTTGTCTACTTTTTAGTTTTAGAATTATCTAACTTTGAATAAGTATAACCGTAAAAAATAAAACCTACTACCCCTATGGTTATCATAATAATATGAAAAGTTAAAGAACAATAATTATCGTGTTTGTCAGATAAATGGTCGGTTAATCCACCGAAACCCCCTATCAACCCCAATAAAGCCATTGACATAAAAAGAAATATTAACAACCATTTCCAAAACATTAGCACTTCCCTTTCGTCATAAATCTTTCTCCGCCTTTTCTTTTAAGATGCCAAGTGTGTCCATTTGGACATATTAAGTCTGTATCTTCTTGAGAAGGGCAATAACAAAATTCGCAACATTCTGGGCATAGAATATACAACTTATCTTTATTGTTGGGGTCTATTTTTTCTCCATATTTATAAGGAACTTTTTTGTTTTTGTCAGCCATTAGTCATCCTCCTTATCTATTTTATAGATTATAGACTTTTACCCACTACGTCAAGGTTTAATATAATTTTAGTTCTAACATCCTCTAAAAATCGGCCTTGTGCCGGTTTTTTGATGGCAGCAGTTTGTAAAAGGAATCGAAGGGAGCGAGAGTATCCCCATTGACTTTTATCAAAAAAACATGTAGTATACTCTAGTGCCAACAAAATTATATGACAGAAGAAGTAATTTTGAGATTTGACGAAACAACATTTGAATATGAACATAAAAAACCGATTATAAATGAGGTTGGTTTTGGTGTGCGCAAAGGCGCTAAACTAACGCTTATGGGACAAAATGGAGCGGGGAAAAGCACAATTTTTAATCTAATAAGAAAAAAACTAAAACCAACAAAGGGTAATATATTTATAACTAATAATGCAACAGTCGGCACTGCGCTTCAAGCTATAGCGAAAGAAGATTTTAGTTTAAATCTAGAGCAATATTTTGCCAAAGCCTTTGAAATAGTTCCAACTAATTTGAAAAGTAAAATCAGCAAAGTAATGGAAGCGGTAAACTTAGACGTTCCGACAGATAGATTAGTGGGGGATTTATCAGGTGGACAACAAGCAAGAGTTCTTTTAGCCTTCGCCTTGATTCAGGATCCGGACATTCTTCTTTTGGATGAGCCAACCAATAACTTGGATCAGGCGGGCATAGAGCACCTTATTTATTTTTTAATAATGTATACAAAAACCGTTATTGTTATTTCGCATGACGCAGATTTTCTTAATTCTTTTACCGAAGGTGTGCTTTATTTGGACGTTTACACAAAAAAAGTGGAATCATATATTGGAGATTATTATTCCGTAGTTGAAGAGATAAAAAATAGAATTGAAAGAGAACGTATGAAAAATGCTCAATTGGAAAAACAAATTAGAGACCGTAAAGAAAAAGTTAATTTTTTCGCAAATAAAGGTGGTAAAATGAGAAAATTAGCGTCAAAGTTAAAAGAAGAAACAGCGGAAATGGAAGAAAATAAAGTTGACGTAATAAAAGAGGACCGGACTATTAGAGATTTTACTATTCCAAATCAAGAAATTATTGGAAACGTTGTTACAATAAAGTCTGTAAAAATTATCAAAAATCATGAACCAATAATTAAAGAGGTAAATAAAGTATTACGACAAAAATCGCGCATGCTAATTTCTGGTCCAAACGGAATCGGTAAAAGCACTTTACTTAGAACTTTAGTAGATAATAATAGCGAAGGTGCCACAATTATGGATGAGGTAATCGTGGGTTATTATAGCCAGGATTTTGCTACGCTTGATTTTGATAGTACGGTTTTTGACTCTTTGCAAGAAAATTTAGAGGATAAAGAAGATATCCAAGGAATGCGAGCCATTGCTGCCAATTTTCTTATCACTGGAGAACTCATGGATCGTAAAGTAGGGGATTTATCTGAAGGCCAAAAAGGGCTATTATCTTTTGCTAAGCTTGTTTTAATGCAACCCGGGCTCTTAGTACTGGATGAGCCAACAAATCATATTAATTTTCGCCATATTCCTGTTATCGCGCGGGCTATAAATGAATACAAGGGCGCTATTATTATGGTTAGCCATATGCCCGACTTTGTAAAAGAAATTGAGTTTGATGAGTATCTTGAATTAGACAAGTTCTAATTCGCCACAAACACATTATTCAACGTTTTTATTAATTAAAACCATAGCCTATTGACTTTTATTTAGAAATGTGGTATTCTTACATAAATTGCACGTTAACTAATATAAATAGGGCAATAGCCCTCTAATAACAAAATTATGGGAAATTTTAATAGAACAGGTAGTGGTAATAGATCGGGCGGTGGCTTTAGCCGTGGTGGCTTTGGCGGTAGAAGCGGTGGCAGAGACGGTGGCAGGCCTACAATGATGCACAGAGCTACTTGTAGTGACTGTGGAGACAGTTGTGAGCTTCCTTTTAGACCAACAGGTGATAGACCAGTATTCTGCAATAGTTGCTTTGGAAAGCAAGACAATGGCGGTGGCAGGTCTAGCAGAGACAGCGGGGGCGGAAGATCAAACAGATTTGATAACGACAGAGGTGATAGACCTCGCGCAAGAGATAAACAAATGCATGACGCTATTTGTGATAAATGTGGAAAAGATTGCCAAGTACCTTTCAGACCAACCGGAGATAAGCCTATATTTTGCGACAAATGCTTTGGAAAGGGAGAAGCTGCAACCTTTGGAAAGGGCGAAAATACAAGCAAAGGATCCAATGAAACAGCAGAACAGATAAAAGCATTAAGCGCAAAGATAGATAAGCTTATGGAAATACTGGCCCCGGGTTCTTCGATTAAAAAAACAGAAAAAGAAAAAGTAGAAAAAACTGAAAAACCAAAAGCTGAAAAAAAAGAAAAAAATCCTTCTACGCATAAAGCTTCGAAGGGCACGGCAAAAGCAGTTTCAAAAAAAGTTTCCAATTCTTCGCCAGGTTCTTCGCATAAAGCTACGAACCTCAAGAAGGCTACGAATGGCACAGCTGCTAAAAAGAAAAAATAAAAACAAAAGTTTTTAAAATCTCAGCGCATTCGCGCAGTAAAAATCCGGCAAAAAGCCGGATTTTTACTTTTGTGGTATAATATAATCAGTCAATAAACTAACTTTTATTATTAAAAAGAAAAACTTATGTTTTTACTTGTTAATTGGCTTATTAATGCCGTTGTAATATTTGCAATGGCATACATCATCCCCGGCGTGGGGCTAGAAAATTTTTGGATAGCCCTGATCGTTGCTGTGGTTATCGGTCTTTTAAACGCGCTTTTAAAGCCACTTCTAATTCTTTTGACCTTGCCAATAAATATTTTGACGCTGGGACTTTTTACTTTAGTGATAAACGCAGGGATAGTAATGCTCGCAGATTATTTGATTCCGGGTTTTAGCATCGCAAGCTTTTGGTGGGCGCTTTTGTTTGCCGCTGTTTTATCAATCGCAAACGGGCTGGTCGGACAATATAAAAAATAAGTAATAAATTTAACAAAAAAATAGCGCCCTACAGCGCTATTTTTTTATATTTATTTTCTTTTATATCTTCCAATTTTATTTTTCCAATCCTTACCCGCTTCAGGTCGCGCACCCTATATCCAAGTGCTCGACACATCAGGCGAACTTGTCGTTTTTTTCCT
Organism: Patescibacteria group bacterium; assembly: GCA_018895765.1. Classification (GTDB taxonomy): domain Bacteria; phylum Patescibacteriota; class Patescibacteriia. The sequence goes on along the minus strand of JAHINX010000047.1, from coordinate 11,916 downwards.
TCTTTCAAAATAATAGAGAAAAGTTTAGGGCTGAGCTTTTTAATTGAAGCTGGCTTTGTTTTATAATATCCTTTTTCAGTGGAAATGATGACACCTGCTTTCATATTATTCAAAAAATCCTGCGTAATTTCATTATCAACTTCCACTTCATATTCTTTTTCCCATCCCAAAACTTTTTCAGTAAGCCGGGGATCATTTGTAAGCAAAATCAGGCCTCGGCTATTTTTATCCAATCGGCCGATTGGATGCACGCGCGCCGGGTAATCCAAAATATCGGCAATTGATTTTTGTCCGCGGTGAGGGGAACTCGTAACAATATCTTTTGGTTTGTTATAAGCCAAGGAAACGTATTCTTTTCCGACTAATTTTTCCCCATTTACAATAATTTCGCTATTTGCGGCAACCATATCTCCGAGCTCAGCTTTTTCTCCGTCAATCAGCACCTTTCCACCTTCAATCAGCCGGTCGGCTTCGCGTCGGCTAAAATCGCCAAAAAGCGCTATATATTTATTGATTCTCATAAGACTATGATAGCACCTCTTGCATTTTTAGCCAAAATGTATTAGATTATAAATGTGAGGTGCGAATGACTCGGAAAAATAATCACAACAATTGGAACAGGGAACCCGAAGCACCGAAAACAAAAACTAAACTCCGTACATTTACATGTAAAAACTGCAAAGAACAGTTTGAATCTAACTATGATGCGGACGAATGTACTTTTTGCGGGAGTCATGCAATCAAAGAAAGGGAGGAGTAAAATGGCAAATGACGTCTGTGAGTTTGTATGCAATAAATGTGGCCATACATGGGAAGTTCTAAAGAAAAATATCAAAAAAAACGGTTGGCCAAAGCGCTGTCCCAATCTCGGATGCTCTGATTTTGAGTGTGAGTGCGGATGCACCAGCGCTGCGGGATGCAAATGCGACGATTGCGGATGCGACAAAGATAGTAGTTGCAATAGCAAATGCAATAAAAGTTGCAAAAATAATGGACCCCGCGTGCACGTAAATTTGAATAAAAAGAAGTAAAAACGGGTACGACAGCTCCAAAAAAATATAAGCTCCGAAAAATTCGGAGCTTTTTGATTTGTCTTATGCTATAATTACAATATATGGCGCAAATAAAGGTTATAAAATCAAATGGCGAACGTGAACTTTTGAGTTTGGGGAAAATCATAAACGCGCTTAGGCGTTCCGGCGCAAGTGACAAGTTAGCGGAGCAAATCGCTTTGGAAATAAAAAAGATTGCCTGGAGCGGAATTAGCACCAGAGAAATTTATAAAATTGCCAAAAGAAAACTAAAGCAGACGAGTCCGGCTTTGGCCGCGCGCTATTCTTTGCGTGATGCCATTTTCAAGCTTGGTCCAAGCGGATTTGAATTTGAAAAATATATAATGCTTTTACTTCGCGCTTATGGGTACAAGGCGTACTTGCCAGAAATTTTGGAAGGAAGATGTATAACTCACGAAGTTGATATTATTGCAGAAAAAGATGATAAAAAAATTATGATAGAATGCAAGCTTCGTCATAGTACTAATATTTTTATAGACATAAAAGACACAATGTCCACCTGGGCGCGTTTTATGGACTTGCGGGATGGCGCAAAGCTTGGCAAATGCCCGCAAATTGACGAATGCTGGCTTGTGACGAACAGCAGGTTTTCTTATGACTCGGAAAAATATGGTGAATGCAAAAAAATGGGACTTCTTTCCTGGAACCATCCGCAAGAAAAACCATTGCCCGCCTGGATAGACAATAAAAAGCTTTATCCTATTACCGTTCTCGCAAGCATCAAAAAATTTCATCTTTCGGCCTTTAGCTTGGCGGAAATACTTTTATTACAAGACGTTATAAAGTATAATATAGATCAGCTAATGCAAAAGACGCGCCTTTCAAAACGCCAACTTGCGCCAATCTTAAAAGAGGCAAAAGAAGTGCTTCAATTTAATCCTAATAACAAAGTAATCCGTAAATAGTAATCTGTAATCCGTAAATAATATCATTTCACGATAAATAATCAAAAAAATTATTACAAATTACGAATTACAAATTACGAGTTACAAAAATCTTATGGAACGCATAGAAATAATTTTAAAAGCCGTGGGTCATTTGGCATGGTCTTTGCTTTTAGAGGGCCTGTTGCTTATTGTTCTCGGGGTGTTGGTATATCTTTATCCGACGCTTCTGATTGTTTTAGCCGCGCTTTTCTTTGTGATTGTCGGCCTCACGCTTGTTTTAATTGGCCTCAAGGTGCGTAAATATTCTAAAATTAAAATTGACTTCTAATAATACGTATGCAATTAATATTAGTTTTTGCAATAGCAGTCGCCATGAATGCTGTTGCCACTATTTTGTTAAAAATTGGCTCGGCGAAATTTGCAGGCGATTTCTCTTTACAGATAATCGTCGATATTTTAAAAAACTATCATATTTGGGGAGGAATCCTGCTCTACGTTGCATCCTTTCCACCATATGTTTATATTTTTAGCAAAATGAATGTCAGCATCGCTTATCCTATCTTTACAAGCTTAAGTTTTGCAACAACTATAATAATAGCCGCGCTTTTTTTAAAGGAAAGCTTGACAATTCCACAGTTTTTTGGTCTAATTCTAGTTATAGGGGGAATCGTCCTTTTAGCAACTAACGGTGGCCAGGCATAAAAAGGAGCGGATGATGGATCGAAACAGGGTAATCTTTTGCATGGAACTTACGGGAACTACTTCCAGAATAAAAGCGTCAGTTGCAAACCTTCGTGTAAAAACTATAAAAGAACATGGCTCTCATTCGGGAATTGATATGGAAACGATTGAGCAAGAAATCTTGGAATATTGCACCAGTTTTTTTATGGGATATTATACTGAAGAAGAAATTGAATGGATGATTAAAGTTGTTGAAATTGCCAAAGAAACAGGTCTAGCTGAAAAATGGAAACAAGTCAGCCTTTTGATCATATCCCAACTTGCAGAAAAGTTTGATAATGCTTTAAAAATGAGCAAACGATGTCCCAGACAACTCCTAACGTAGAAAAAACACGTATGACTAAGCTCCTCCTTGTCGATGGCCACAACCTCCTTTTCCGGATGTTCTTCGGCCTGCCAGCACGCATCTTGGGAAAGGGCGGCTTTTCCATTCACGGCACTATTGGCTTCATTGGAACCCTGCTCAAAACGCTCACTGCCATTACACCAACCCACCTTCTCGTCGTCTTCGACAGTGAGCGGGGCTCCTTTCGGGACGAGGTAATGGCGGACTACAAGGCCACGCGTACCAAGGATTTCTCCAAACTCCCGCCCGAGGGAAATCCGTTCTCGCAGCTGCCGAGTATTCACGCTGCTCTTGACCGGCTCGGCTTCCGGCACTGCGAAGTCACGGGAGTCGAAGCTGACGATGTCATCGCAAGATACGCCCGGCACGAGGAACCCGACGAAGTCATTATTGTCTCGACCGACATGGATTTGTTCCAACTCGTCGGGGAAAGGACCCGCATCTTTTGCCCTCGCGGAACAAAGTCGATTCTCTATGGTCCAGCTGAAGTAAGGGCGCGCTATGGCATCCCTCCGGCACTCGTTCCAGACTACAAGGCACTCGTCGGAGACAAAACCGACAACATCGCTGGCATCCCTGGCATCGGGCCCAAAACCGCCGTTCGGCTTCTTGCCGAGTTCGGTTGTATCGCCAATATTCTTGGCAAAGTCCACGCCATCAAACCAGACGCTCTCCAGAAAAAGCTCATCGATTACCGAATGCGTATCAAGGGGAATCTTGACCTCATCCGACTCGACTGCGAAATCCATATGCCGTTTGCGATAGACGATCTCCGGATCACTCCAGAGTCATGGCAGCAAAAGACCATGGCCATCCTTCGCGCAGTGGGGGTTGCCTGAACAGTAGACGTGTCGACGTCGCTCGGCGTGATTCACGATATGCCCACCACCATCGGCCACCGGGTGTCGCCGGCACCCCGCAGGATACTTTTGCCGCGACTATCCAGCGTTGGGGAGCAGTACGTCATCCGCACCAACCATAGAACAGTTGAGAGTGGAGGGGTCCCGGCCGCTGCCATCGCCGAGTACCTCAACGCCAAAGGTATCCACACCAAGCGGGGAAAGATGTGGCATCAGGCGGCTGTGGCTCGAATCCTGTGAGCGAATAGCGCTACTGCTCAACAGCGGAGAGGAAGCACTTCCCATCCCCCCTATCTATTAGACTGAGTTTCTCTTCAACCACGGCTTGCGCGAAGCCGGCATCTGGCATATTCGTTATGCTGATAACTTCTTTCTTGTGGGTGGGGGCGATGTCTCCAAGCACCTTGCGCACATCAAGGAACTTCTCCGCTGGCGACACCTATCAATCAACTCAAGCAAGACGAAAGTTTTCTGGAATCCATAAATTAAAAAAATGGCGGATATCCGCCAAACTAACTCCGGAAACGGGGTTTTTTAATTTTCTTGCACTATTTTTTTCACTGTCTGCCACATTCCATCGTCACCTTGGTTTTTCAGCCAATACCACCACTCCGCGCCCCAAAGATATATTTCATCAAACCCAGCGCGTTTAGCAAATTTTACAGAACTACTAAGCATTTTCTCGTTCATCAATTCTTTCTGTTCAATAAGAGGTGTCTGTGGTAAAGGTTGGCGCTCCCATGGCTCTGCCTGAAGTTCACTCACAAAAACCTCTTTACCTAATAATCGCAAAGTATTTGCACGGCTCTTATAATAATGAGGGGTGAGGGGATAGTAAAACATCCCCAAAATACTATTCCATGTGGTTCTGTATAAGCTAACCCCCACCTTATCAGCCAAAAGAGCTTCATTCGTCCAACTAGAGAGCTCTCCGCTTGCTGTGAGCGCTATTGGCCGATTATCCAGAGAACGCACAAGAGCTATCTCTTTTTTCAAAAATTCCGGATCTGGCGCCGGACATTCGCCGAAAATAGATAAGAAAGGTTCGTTTTCAACTTGCCATGCCTTTATTGCCGGACTGCTTTTATATCTTTCTATTGTTTTTTCAACAAGGGCTAAAACATTTTCTTGAATTTTTTCTTCCGGTAGACCCTTTATCCAAGCAGGATCGTGACATTCCGGCCAGCGGGGCAAGCGCCTGCCTACCGCCAAAATAATCTCTCCGCCTTCTTTACTGACCTCATCTATCTGCCAATCAATCTGGCTAAAATCATATTTTCCTTGCTTTTCCTCAACTTTATCCCAATATGCCGAGAGACGATATTTTTTTATTCCCAAATCAGTGAGCGACGCATGTAATACTTCTTTTGGATCAAGCCCAAGATAGTATGCCTGGCCCGGACTGAAAGTAACGCCAAATTCCGCCTTTTTTATCGCTCCTTTCAAATTAAAATACGCAAGAAACCCAAAAAAAACGGCCTGACTTATGGCTATCGTCAATATTAAATATAAAATTATGCGCTTGCGCCTTATCATAATAATAGTATACCATTAAAATAGAACTTTCCTAAGAGGTGATCCTTGAAAAGAAATCTCCCTAGAAAAATCCCAGCAAAAGAAAAAGTAAAGAAAAAAGAAACAGAAAAAACCCGTAAACGAAGCAATCCTTGCAACCGCCACCATCTTTTAACAAAATGTAGAGTAGAAGAATACCTAAAACAGGAGGAACGACGGTTAGAAAGAAAGCTAAACAGAGAGGAAATTCGGCAAATAAGATATAAAGAACACGTGTTGGTTGTGGCGCATCAGGCATGGAATACGCTCTTTGCTTACAAGTTTCCATGGGAAGCAATAGAAAGAATAAAAAGTTGGTCAGACAAACACCTAGTCTGTTTACAAAAAATGCTTTTAAAGGACAGCTATATTGAAGCATGGAATACGCTTTTTGGAAAAGATGCTCCGCCTCGGCAGGCTATTGAAATTATACGGATTGATTGGACCCCGCCTTACCCTCCAGCGGAAATATTGTCAGACGAAGCTGCAAAATAACTGAACTATAGGGCCCCCGAAGCCCTAAAGTATGCCCGAAGATATTATCTTCGGGCTTTTTTATCGCTTGATAATTTTTATTTTAAGTGTTAATGTTTTTACAGGCGTTTTTTCACTAAAAGGAGGGAAAGATGTTTCACGGATTAATCACTTCTCTAGTTTATATTGTAATTGTGTTCCTTCTGGCATTTTTTATTTATCGTGTCCGTTATTGGATAACGAGGGATAACGAACTAAAACGCAGAGAATTGAGATCTGAGGGCGATTTCTATATTACGATTGTATTCTTTGGGATTTCTGCGGGAGATACGCTCCAAATGTTTCGAGAATTTAGCTGGGGCATCTTTGGCCTTTCCATTTTAATGGCCTCGCTGGGAGTTTGGAGTTTGATGAGAGCTATAGAGAGTCGGCGCGCATATAAAAGGCTATTGATTAAAGAACTCAACAAAGGTTCGGAATCCGACCAACCTAATGGAGTGATGAACTCCTAATTGCATATTGCTCCGTTTTTACGGAGCTTTTTATTTGTTTTCAAAATATGCTATCATAATATAACCTCTTAATTCCTAACGCTTTATTTTTATGAACGAAATTGTCTTGGACATAGAAACACAAAACACTTTTCAGGAAACCGGCAGGCGCGACTGCAAATTATTAAAACTATCTCTTTTGGTCACATACCATTATAATACAAGCGAATATAAAGTTTATTTTGAAAAAGATTTACCCAGACTTTGGAATGAGCTTTTGTCTGCCGAACGTATTATTGGATATAATCTCAATGGTTTTGATTATCCGGTTTTAAATAATTACGCGCCATATGATTTATTAAAGCTCCCAACGCTTGATATGATGGATGAGGTACAAAAATCGCTTGGCTTCCGTATAAAACTTGATAGCATCGCGCAAGGTTCTTTGGGAGCGGGTAAATCGGGAAATGGACTGGACGCTGTCCGATTTTGGAAAGAACAAAAATTGGAAGAACTGGAAAAATATTGCCGCCAGGACGTAAAAGTCACAAAAGAAATATATGAATATGGAAAACAAAATGGCATATTGCGATTTGATGATTATTTAACCGGTGAAAAAAGGGAAATAAAAGTTGATTTTAATCCGCAAGATAAAAAGAGTAGTGCAGGAAACCTGACGTTGGGGCTATAGAAAATTATTCTAATTATTCTAATTTCTAATTACTCTAATCAAATCCCAATAATTAAATGTCCAATGTCTAAAAAATTAGCTATTTAAGCATTGGGGCTTTGTCGTTAATTAAAATAATTAGTGCAATTAGGTCAATTAGATTAATTTTGCGGAGGTTATCCACAAGACACAATTTTTTTAATGTTTTATAATAGATCGTAGGGGGTATTTTTAAACAAAACAGGGTGTGTTTTGTTGAATTACACACCAAGCATAAGGAAAGATGTTGGTGTTTTTTATTTCCCTTAAAGAGATTTTCACAGATTTATAGCGGATTTTCACTGATTAGACAATAAGTATCCGTGAAATCCTATCCGTGAAAATCCGCTAGTAATCCGTGGGAATCCAAACCTGTTTAAAACGCACAAAATTTACAATATTAAATAACTGCTTTTAAAATTATTAATTTGAAAAAATTTATGGAATTACAAGGGATACATAAAAAAGTTTTTCTTGATAGATATGCCGCTAAAGATGAAAATGGTAATTTAATTGAATATAAGCCAGAAGAGATGTGGTTGCGCGTTGCTAAGACAATAGCAAAAGTTGAAAAAGCAGATGAAGCAAGACAGTCGGCTGAATATTCATTTTATGATGCAATGGAAAACTTCAAATTTATTCCCGGTGGAAGAATTTTGTCAGGCGCAGGCGCTATCGGCCAACGAACTTTTTATAATTGCTTTGTAATCCCATCTCCGGCAGATTCCCGCGGAGGCATCATGGAATCAGTAACAAGGATGGCGGAAATAATGGCGCGCGGAGGCGGAGTTGGCGTAAATATTTCAACTTTAAGGCCAAAAGGAAGCTATGTAAAAGGCGTAAATGGCACTGCGAGCGGAGCGGTTTCTTTTGGCGGGTTATATTCTTATGTGACCGGACTAATCACCCAGGGCGGTTCAAGACGCGGAGCGTTAATGCTTATGTTAGACGTTAACCATCCGGACATTGAAGAGTTTATAACCGTAAAACGGACAATGGGACTTGTAACAAATGCTAATCTTTCGGTTTGCGTTTCAGACGCTTTTATGGAAGCGGTAAAGGCAGATGCCGATTGGGATCTAATATGGAAAGAAAAAACATACAGAACTGTTCGCGCAAAAGCCATTTGGGATATGATTTGCGAATCTGCGTGGGCATCAGGCGAACCGGGTGTATTTTTTATGGAACGCGCTAACAAACAATCAAACAGCTGGTATTTTGAAGAGCTTATTTCAACCAATCCTTGCGTTTCAGGAGATACGAAAGTTTTTACAAAAGAAGGGCTGAAAACAATAGAAGGTCTTTGGAAATCACAAAAAAATATAGAGTTGATTCTTGACTCCCGCCTGTCAGACAAAACGTCTGCCATAACAACAAAAATCGTGCAAACAGGTGTAAAAGATATTTATAATCTAAAAACGAGCGAGGGATATGAACTCAAACTCACAAAAAATCATCGTGTAAAAACAGAGCGCGGATGGGTAGAAGCGCAAAATTTAACAAAAGGCGATAATATTCTGCTCTTAAACAGACAAGGCGGTTTTGGTAGTGAAGGAGACCTTAGCTGGGGACAAACGCTTGGCTGGTTTGTGGGCGATGGCCACTTTAACGCCTATGACAATAGGGCAGTTCTTTCTTTTTTTGGCGAAGAAAAACGCGAGCTTGCGCCTGTCTTTGCAAGATCAATAAATAGCGCCTTAAACTCAAGCGAAATTGCCACGGTGACCCCCCTTAAAATTCAATTTATAAAAGGAAGGGACGAAGCCCGCATAGTATCAAGATGTCTAGCGAAACTGATAGAAAATGCGGGGCTGAAAATAGGAAAAAAATTGCAAGTTCCAATAGCTGTCTGGAATGGAAATGAAGAAATGCAACGCGGATTTCTTCAAGGACTTTTCACGGCAGACGGGCACACTGCCGGCACCTTACGAAAAGGAGTCAGCGTCCGCCTCACTTCAATATCATTACAGCTTTTAAAAGACGTTCAAATTTTACTTTTAAACTTTGGGATAAAAAGCGTGATTTATGAAAATCGCCGGACAGAACAAAAACGGGCATTGCCAGACGGCAAGGGAGGTTCTGCCGAGTATCTATGCAAAAGCCAGCACGATTTGCATATTAGCAAAGATATGCTGAAAGTATTTGCGGAAAAAATAGGGTTTCTATCGGCCAAAAAACAGGATAAGCTCTTGGCTTACCTCCAAAACTATAAAAAAGGCCCGTACAAGCATTATTTTGTTGCAAAATTTGAATCATTGGAACACATTGGAGAAGAAATGGTTTATGACTTGACCGAACCACTGACGCATTCTTTTTCTGCCAATGGACTAATTGTTCATAATTGTGGCGAACAGCCACTTGGAGCATGGGGAGTTTGTAATCTCGGTTCAATTAATCTTTCCAACTTTGTAAAAAACGATGAAGTAAATTGGCAATCTCTAAGATCAACAATACACAAAGCAATCCACCTTTTGGATAACGCCATTGATGTTACGGAATATTTTTATCCTGAAAACGAAATGGCGCAAAAAAATGTTCGTAGAGTCGGTTTAGGAACAATGGGTCTCGCAGATATGCTGATAAAATTGAAAATAAGATATGGAACAGATGAGGCAATCGCTTTTTGTGACAAGCTTTTTTCTTTTTTACGAGATGAGAGCTATAGAGCATCTGTGGAACTGGCCAAGATAAAAGGAAGTTTCCCAAAATTTGATGCAGAAAAATATTTACAAGGATATTTCATAAAACAACTTCCGGAAGATATTCGTGCCGGTATCAATCAGTATGGTATAAGAAACGCTTTTCTTTTGACTCAAGCGCCAACAGGAAGCACGGGTCTTTTGGCAAACGCATCTTCTGGAATAGAGCCTGTTTATGATTTTGTCACAATTCGCAAAGACCGTTTAGGCGAGCATGAGATTATGCATCCGCTTTACGAAAAACATCAGGCTGAGCATCCAAATGAAGAAAAACCAAAATATTTTGTAACAGCAAAAGAACTCTCTCCTTCGGAACATATAAAAATGCAGGCAGTTATACAAAAATATATTGATTCCAGTATCTCAAAAACCGTAAACGCGCCAAACAGCCACACCGAAGAAGAAGTGCGTCAGCTTTATATACAGGCATATGATTTAGGGTGCAAAGGAATGACTTATTACCGCGATGGCTCACGCGATTTGGCTGTTTTATATTCAAAAGAAGAAAAAAAGGAGCAAACACAAGAGACTAATGCTCCAAAAATAAGCCTAACACCAAAACCAAGACCAGAAGTGTGTTCTGGGAGCACATACAAGATTAAAACCGGATATGGAACGCTTTTTGTCACTGTGAATGACGATGAAAACGGAAAACCGTTTGAGGTTTTTGCCACGATTGGTAAAACCGGAGGATTTTTTGCGGCAAAATCAGAAGCTATCTGCCGTCTTATATCATTAGCTTTGCGCTCGGGAATTGATGTGGAAGAAGTGTTTGAACAGCTACGGGGTATCCGCGGGCCAATGCCAAGCTGGAGCAAGTATGGTCAAGTTTTGTCTATTCCAGATGCGATTGGAGTTATCTTGCGCGAACATATAAACGCGGCGCAACAAAAACTTGAACTCGGATTCAAAAAGCCTCAAGAAAAAATAGTAACAGAAGAAAAGCTAGAAGAATTGCCTGCCGCAGGAATGGAAGATGATGTTGTGGCAGAGCTAAGAGCTGTAGAATATTCTAAAACAAAAGTTAAAATTGCTGACCGTGGATTTGCTCCGGAATGTCCGGAGTGTCATGCTATTCTGGAATTGTCAGAAGGATGTATGCTTTGCAGAAGCTGTGGGTATTCAAAATGCTCATAGTTTTATTAGTTTAGATCACTAAAATGCTTTATATTTACACTGGCGACGGCAAAGGAAAAACTACTGTCGCAATTGGAACAATAGTTAGAGCTACTGGCGCGGGTAAAACCTGCGCCATAGTTTTTTTTGATAAAAATCCAGACTATTGCAATGAACTAAAAATATTATGCCAATTAAATATTGATGCGCATATTTTTGGACAAAACCGCATATATTCTTCCCCTTTGGAAAAAAAGGAACACAGCGTAACAGAGTTTCCCCCTTTGGAAAAGGGGGAGCAAGGAGGATTTAATAATAGTTTTCCTAGGAGGGGTTTCCGCTTCAATAATAATGAAGAGGATCTACGACAAGCTAAAAATGCACTAAATAAAGCCAAAAGGCTTGTGGATAAGTCAGACTTGCTTGTCTTAGACGAGTTATTAAATTCCATCCGTCTAGAGCAAGTTGCTCTGCGGGACGTACTCGATCTTATTGATAATTTTCCAAAAGAAAAATATTTGATTTTAACTGGCAGGGGACTGCCAAAAGAAATTGCCGAGCGCGCGGATTTGATTAGTGAAATAAAAAATATAAAACATCCTTTTGACGATTTAAAAACAAGCGCCGTGCCGGGAATTGACTATTGATTTTTTTAATAAATTATGATATAACTATTTTATATTAACGGGCCTGCCCGCCTAAGTTTTTCAAGAAAAGAAAATTTTGGCGGGCTGTAGCGCAGTTGGTAGCGCGCGTCGTTCGGGACGACGAGGCCGGCGGTTCAAGTCCGCCCAGCCCGACCAATTCAGACATTTTGAAAATTCAGGAGTGTTTTGTTGCTCGCTCGCCCCGCCTTCGGCGGGTCTCGCTTCGCAAAAAGCCCTGCCCTCCTGCGCTTTTTCAGCTACGGCGGGTAAATATTTCGGAATTAAATCGTAAGGTCGGACAAATTCAAATTCAGTTTTT
>JAHINX010000046.1 GCA_018895765.1 Patescibacteria group bacterium | reverse complement strand
CTATCAAGTTAGTATAAATTATTTAAAACCCATTAATAGTCTCTATGGTAAAGATAGTAATACGGCAGAATCAAGGGCAGCATATAAAAATAATGACAAATTATTTTTAGAGATATTAAAAAATATTGAGCTGAAATAAGAAATAACAACACTGATTTTATAAAATAACCACATATGTGGTTATTTTAGTTACCAACAGCTCGGTTATTTTTTAGGCATTTTGAAGGCTTTTTAAGGGTCTGGACTAGTAAATAGGCGTGTATACAAAGTCTGGCTTTGCAGACCCGTACTTTGTTGTTACTTACCCATCAATACTAAGCTATAGTAACTTATCATGAGTAGGCTTTTTTCTTTTCCGAAATATCAAAAAATCCCAGCAATGCTGAGACCTTTTGAAACTCCGGGGGGCGGGATTCTCCTACAAGTCGCTTCGGCTTCCGCCTCAGCGCTCGCAGGCCGCCCCTCGCGGTTTGGTTCGTCCTATAGCTCACCAAACATCGCTACGGTCTTCGAATCCCGACACGACACAAACTTTTGTGTCGCTCCCCCTACAACCATCAAAAAACAGGTACAAAATGCACCTGTTTTTTGATGGCTCCGGGGGCGGGATTCGAACCCGCGACCAATTGATTACACGTAACCTTTATGTTCCCATAAAGAGTGGACTATATCATCACCCGCTAGGGGTGCAAGGCGCTTCCGATTCCTTAAATAAGGAATCGTACTCCCAAAAGGGATAGTCTCTACACCTTTCCTAAATCCCTCCCAACCTCCCTTTTCCAAAGGGAGGAGAGATCTTAGGACTTGGCTCGGAATTACCCATTAGGGCTTCTCCGATTTCACCTTGTTTTTCAACCTCAATTGCTTGAGGAAGCTGCATTTATTTTTTGTGTTCACAGTCAACTGCGCTACCGCTGCGCTACCCCGGAATATGGAATAACTATAAACTATTTTATATTATTTTTCAAAAATTGTCAAACCCGTTATTTTACGCCGAGGGGCGATTGTGTTAAGCTGGGATCAGAACATTAACAAGGAGAACTGCACGTGGGAAAAAATAAAAAAATTGGACTTATCTTGCCCGGGGGTGGATTTCATGGTCCATTCCAGGCCGGAGTCCTAAAATTCTTTGAAGAACAAGGTATCAAGTTTGATTATATTGTCGCTTCTTCCATTGGTACAATTAATGCTTCCATTTTGGGAGCAAAAGACGGAAACGCAGAAAAACTTTGCAAATTTTGGGAAAACGTCAGACCTCGCCATTTCTTTGAGCTTGCCTGGAAAGAGTGGCTAAGAACCGGCCGTATTGATTCTATCTTTTCGCCCAAAAAACTTGAAGAACAAATTCTCAAAATTGCCGACATTTACAGCCAGCGCGAAGATACGGACATAGAACTTTCTCTTTTGAATTTGGATACCGGACGCGTTGAGTATGTGTCAAATCACGACCCAGATTTCAGAAATGCTCTTTGGGCAAGCACCGCTATCGCGCCTTTTTATCCGGCAATGTTTTTGGAAAGCCGAGGAAGCCAATATATTGACGGTGGATTGGGAAGAAATTTTATGATTCAGCGATGTTTTGAAAAAGGATGCGACCACGTTGTTCTTATTAATCTGATCGAAACGCAAAAAACGCGAGCAAAACCACAAAAAGAGTTCGGCAAACAGCGAAGTCTAAAAAGCGTCTTTTGGCGAACGGCAACGCTTGTTATTAAACGAGTTTTTGCCGATAGCGCCGGACAGGATAGATATGATAATGAAAAAGTAGTGAAAATATTTTCCCCAAGAGGAACATATTTTTCTATTCTTCTTCCATCTAATAGGTGGTTCCGGCAAATGGTTGCAACTGGTTATGAGGAGGCCAGGAGAGTTTTTGCGGCCTCACTGCTTCTGAGAAAAGAATAAACACGTAAAAAATGATTGGAGGAAAATGATGCGCCTAAAAACAATTCTTTTAAAAATTGTATATTACTTATACTTACCTATAGTTTGGGTTTTATCAAAGATTGAAAGACCGGATAAACAAGACGAAAAAATTGTTAAAGAATTGGTTCAATGGAAAAAAGAAGATGACAATAAGATTCGGCAAGAAATGGCAATAAATATCAATCATCTACCGGATTTTTTGCAAGCGTCGTTTCCCCCACTGGATTTGTTAGAATTTTTTCTAGCAACACATGCCATAGAAACGCTTATTCTCCGTAATCTCCGCCAAGCGCGAAATAAAAATCTAGAAACCGATTGCCAATTCATCTTATTATCAGAACAGGGTGATATCTTTTTTGGAGAATCAAATAGCCCAAGAATACCGGCGACAACAACTATACAAGAGATTCAGCGCTTCACAAGAGTTTTAGATAATGAGCTAACAACGCATTTGGTTTCCTGGATAGTAGAATCTGCGATTTATTGGAAAACAATAATCCCCAAATTTGAAGTAATAGAAACAGAAGTAAAACAAGATGGAATGTTTTTCGTAAAGCTCCAGATAGCAAACAAATAGCCCTGCAATGCAAGGCTATTTTTTATTCTTCTATTTTTACGGCTTTGCCGTCTATCAACGCTTCTGCTATTT
>JAHINX010000045.1 GCA_018895765.1 Patescibacteria group bacterium | reverse complement strand
GAGGATCTGTTGCTCGTTATTTTGAAAAAAAGGGCGAAACACCAATCCTTTATGATCCGCCAAGAGGGTTGGACTCCAAAGAAGATATAAATAAAGCAGATATCATTTTTATTTGTGTTCCCACTCCTTATGATGAAGAGCGTGGTGGGTTTGATTTATCTTATGTGAAGCAGGCCCTTTCTATTTTAACAGAGGGGAAAATAGTTGTTTTGAAATCTACTATTTTACCTGGCTCAACTGATCAACTTCAAAATGAATTTCCTCAGCATAAAATATTATTTAATCCGGAGTTTTTAACAGAAGTTACAGCTGACCAGGATATGTGTTATCCGGATAGACAAATCGTAGGTTATACTGAAAAGAGTTTCACAGTCGCAAAGGATATTGTACTTTTATTGCCCTTGGCGCCTTTTGAACGGATTGTTCCGGCAAAAGTTGCAGAACTTATAAAGTATTTTAATAACACATGGTTTTCTACAAAAGTAATTTTTGCGAATCAGGTATATGATGTATGTAAGAAGCTGGATGCTGATTATGACTTAGTTTCTGAATGTGCAGCTGCTGATAAGCGCGTTGGTCCATCGCATTTAAAAGTATTGCACAAGGGTTATCGCGGATACGGCGGAAAATGCTTGCCGAAGGATACGCGCGCATTTATACAGCTTGGCGACCGGCTTGGCGCAGAGCAGAAACTTTTAAAGATTGTAGAAGAAATTAATAATGAATTAGTTGGAAAAGAAGGAGGGAGATAATTGTTAATTGCTTATTGTTAATTGTTGATTGATTTTATGGAAGATAATTATTTCAAGCTGGAAAATATAGCGGCTTACAAAATTGCATCGGAGCTATCGGATTATATATGGGAGGCAGTTATTAAATGGGATAGTCTGAACAAATACACAATTGGCAGTCAATTAATAAATTCTATGGATTCTGTTGCCGCAAATATTGCGGAAGGATTTGGGAGATTTCATAAAAAAGACAAAATAAAATTTTTTTATAATTCCAGAGGTTCTGTTTATGAATCAGCGCACTGGTGCAAGAAAGCATATAAACGAAAATTATTAGATGATAAAGAATTTAATTATAGTATTGGAGAATTAAGAAAATTGCCAAAAGAAATTAATGGTTTAATAAATATCACAGATAAGAGTTTGAAGGTTTAATAATCAATTAGCAATTATCAATTAACGATTAGCAATATGAAATTTCTAGTCACAGGAGGAGCCGGTTTTATTGGCTCCAATTTTACAAAAAAAGCGCTTGATCTTGGGCACGAAGTTTTGATATTGGATAATTTATCAACCGGAATGCGTGAAAATATTGATCCGCGCGCGAGTTTTTATGAAGTTGATCTTTGCGATTATGAGATAATGAAACATTATTTTAAAGGGGTAGATTATGCATATCACTTTGCCGCCTTGGCTCGTGTACCTCTTTCAATAGAAAAGCCAAGAGAGACCAACCGTAATAACGTTGAATCAACTATCAATGTTTTGATGGCTGCGAAAGAAAATAAACTAAAACGCGTTGTGTATTCAGCCTCATCATCCGCATATGGCGCGCAGACGAAGATGCCTCTAGAAGAAAGTATGCCAGCTGCGCCCCTTAGTCCATATGGAGTGCAAAAGTATGTTGGGGAACTTTATGTAAAAAACTTTTATGATCTTTTTGATCTGGAAGGCGTTTCTCTTCGATATTTTAATGTTTATGGGCCAAAAATGGCTTTTCATGGAGCTTACACAACCGCAATTGCCACATTTATAAAACAAAAAAAAGAAGGTACATCATTTACCATTTTTGGTGATGGTGAGATTACTCGTGATTTTACTTATGTTGATGACGTTGTAGAAGCGAACTTAAAGGCTGCGCTGAGTCCTAAAGCCGGAAAAGGAGAAGTTATAAATATTGGAGCGGCCAATAATCAAAGTATAAATAAAATTGCCGATTTGATCGGCGGAGAAAGGGTATATCTGGAAAGAAGAAAAGGCGATCCGCAGGACACTATAGCAGATATAACAAAAGCAAAAGAACTGCTTGACTGGGAGCCAAAAATACAAATTGAAGAAGGAATAAGAAAGGTAAAAGAAATGTATCTATAATTGAGAATTTCACGAATGGCGAGTACGCCCACTAATATCACGAATATAATTAAACGGCTCAATGGAAATTTCCATTGAGCCGTTTTTGTTTCAATACTTTATAGATATATTATCATTGGTCATTGGGATTTGCCTGCCCGCCATAGCCTACGACATCAGACGTTGGCAGGCGGGGGGAATTGGTCATTTATCCAATATTTTGTCTGTCCAGTAAAAATAGAAAAGCGCGAGTATGCCTGCCATGGCGAAAGTGTAGAGTAGATTTCCGGTTAAAAATATTACGATAAATCCTAAAAATGCAGTAAGCGCTTTCCCGAAAGAAAGAGCCATTTCACGAAAAACTAAATAATGAAGAAGTCTTTTTTTATTGGACCGTGAATAAACAAGGGCTTGTATCGGAACATCCAATGTTCTTTTTGAGCTTTTGTATAAGCTATCGCTTGCAAAAATAGAGAGCCAGTTAAAAGAAAAAATACGCGCAAACCAGGCAAGAGAAAGAATTATCGTTGTCGTCTTAATAAGACGTGTCCGCGCTGGCTTATTGGCAAGCTTTCCCATAACAAGAATCATAATAAAGGCGATGAATAAGGTGACTGTTGTTAATATTCCGACATCTTCATAATTGGAGAGCACTGTTAAAAGAAATATTGGCCAGACAGATTGCGCGATAACGTCTTCCCCGGTTCCTATATTTGCAATCAAATCTTTCCTGTAAGTAGGCATAATGAATTTTCGCAGAACTCTTTTTATGGAATATGGCTCCTGCTCATATTTTTCTTTGCTTTTTAAAAGCGGAATTAGAGAAACAAAAGATAAGACGACGACAATAATAAACATCGTATTAAATCCTGCTTTCATTAAAATGAAGCCACCAATAGTCGGACCCAGGATACTCACGACCCCTGCTATAACTTTTAAAGAGCTTATTTCTTCTCCCATTGCATTACTATCACTATTGTTTGTAAAATCAGCATGAAAGGCCGGCCAATACAATGATTTATAAGTTGCCCAGGCAATTGCGGAAATATAAAAAAGAGCCGGGTATTGGCTTATTCCGAATAGTGATAGGAGAAAAATAGCATAAAGAGGCATAGACCATCCGATTGAGGCTTCGTATCCAAGACGGGAGATTATTTTTCCAAAAAAAGGCAATATTAAGGCATAGGCAAAATAATGCACAGTAAAAAATAAAAGTATTTTTTGAACACTATATCCGAGCTGAAATAGATATATCGGTATAAAAAGCAAAATCATTGATTGTCCAAAAGCAAAAATAACCGTACTTACGTACAGCTCATTTAATTGTCTTGATAGATGATGATTAAGATAGTGGAAGTGCGTTAAAGACATGAAATTAATATTGTTATATTGCCATATTGCTATATTGCTGGCGCTTATTCGTTTATTGTATCATGTTGTCATAAATCAACTCTGCATAATAATCGGCGACTGGAAGGAGCCGTAACAATATAACAATTTAACAGTATAACAATGTATTTTTATCGGCCTTTAAATCTCAAAATAATATTAAAAGTTTTGAGGATTATTGCTATATCCAAAAGAAAAGAGCGATTCTTTATATAGTATATATCATATTGAAGTTTTTTTATATTTTCTTCAATGTTGCCGGCATAAGGATAGTTAATTTGCGCCCAGCCGGTAAGCCCCGGTTTAGACAGGTGACGAAGTGAATAAAACGAGGCCTTTTGCGAAAGTTCTTCTACAAATTCCGGACGCTCCGGGCGCGGTCCGATAAAACTCATTTCACCACGTAAAACATTTATGATTTGTGGTAATTCATCAATTCTTGTTTTCCGCAAAAATTTTCCAAAAGGCGTAATACGGTTATCAGATTTTTGCGCAAAAACCGCGTTTCCATTTTCGGCATTTTTTATCATTGTTCTAAACTTGTGTATTTTGAAAGGTTTTCCTCCACGTCCTACGCGATATTGGGAATAGAAGATAGGACCCCTGTCCGTAGCTAATACTATAAGCGCGACAAAAGGAAAAACGGCAATAAGAAGAGTGCCACATATAAAAGCTAATCCAAAATCGATTAAAATTTTTGCCCGGTCATAAATTTTTTTTTCTGATTCTGCTAGATTTTCTAAAAACCATCCTCGCGAGAGCGTTTCTAGTGGAAGTTTGCCGGTGATTTCTTCATATAAATTTAGCAAATTAACAAAAGACAATTCCGAGAATATAAGCTTGTAAAGCTTATTGGCTGTTTCGTTGTCCAGGTTTTTTCCATGATGTATTACAATGGTATTAATTTCTAATTTTTTAATATTTTCTAAAAGCTCTGTCATTGACATCTGTTTTATATCCGTAGATACTATTTCATCATGGACAACGCACATAGCCTTATAGCCCAATTGAGGATCAGCTTCAAAAGCTTTGATGAGCTCCTCAACTTCTTTAGAATAACCCAAAAAAGCAATTTTATTTGTAAATAGATATTTTGCAGTAAAAAAGTTGAAAATTCCTCTCCAGATAAAAATAAGTCCACCAGCGAAAGCAACATTCAAAAATAGATTTGTTTTTGGCGCAATCCCGAAAAAAGGCGTAAAATAAAAGAAGAAGGTCGCTATAAAGATATTTATTAAAAATGCCTCCAAGAGTGTTTTAAAAAAGAAAAGATTATTTTTGGTAAAGTTTAGATTATACAGATTTTGCGAGTAAAACACCAAAAGCCAGATAAAATAAATAATGGCAAATGGATAAAAATGTCCTTGCCAATGTTCTGTGGCGCCAGTTTGACTATAGCGGACAATTAGGGTAATATAAAGGGAGGCGAGTAGTATTAAAAAATCGCCAAAAAGTAGAGTGAATTGTTTAATTTTAGTTAATATAAGCATATAGGTAAGAAGCTTGCTCTTTAAGACATTATAGCATTTTTAGGATAAAAAATCAAGATAAATAGTATTATCAGATTGTTATATTGTTAGATTGTTATATTGTCACGGCTCTCCCGCAAAGCGGGTTCGCCGATTTATATTATGCAGAGTTGATTCATGGCGACATAATATAATAAGCGAACGAGCGGAGCGAGCAAGTGACAGCAATATAACAATATAGCCATATAACCATATAATTTTATGAAAAAAATATTGACTTTATTAATACCTATAATTGTTGTAGCGCTTTTAGCTGGTGGTGGCTATTATGGCTATTCATATTTTGAAAAACAAAAAGAAGCTAAGTTTTTATCAGAAAATCCTCAGACAAAAGATGCTTATGCTCTTATAGTTCAGCGTGAAAAAGAGGTTAAAAAAGATCCTGATTTTTATGACGGCTGGATGAGTTTGGCATTTAATTGGAAGGGAATAGGAGAGGTGTTAAAAGAAGATAAATATTTATGGCGTTCCGCAAAGCTTTATGACGAAGTTATGAAGCGCTGGGGCACAAAAGCTTATTTGCCATTTTTAAACCAGGCAAATGTCTATATAGAGCTGGGAGAATATGAAAAAGCGGAGAATGATTTGAAAATAGCAATTGAACGGGATTTGGGAGAGCAGAACTTGTATATTGCGCTTGCAGATCTGTATCATTTGTATATGAACAAAAGTAAAGAAGAGGTTGTGGCTGTTTATGAACAAGGATTGAAAACGGTTGTGAGTGGAGGTAATCTGGTAAATAGTTATGCCAGTTATTTGAATAGCGTGGGAGATTATACGGGGGCGCTGAAATATTATAAGATGCTTTCTCAGGCTTATCCAGGCAATACTTTATATCAGGACTTGATAAAAGAGCTGGAGGGAAAGACAAACTGAAGAAATGACCAGTGAATTGAATTACGAAATAACGCGCCAAAGCGGGTTTTCCCCCTTAGGAGAAGGGGGATTCAGGGGGATTTAATAATAATTTATAAATCCCTCCTGCCCTCCCTTTTCCAAAGGGAGGAACTTGCTGCAAAGGCATTTCGTAATTTAAAGTGATTATAAATTTCTAATGATTGTTCAATAATTTTATGCTAAGAAAACTTTTTTATATAATTACAATTTGCGCGTTGCTTTTGCCCTTTTTTCCGGCAAAGGCGCAAAATGAAGCTCCGGCAAAATTTTATCTTACTGGATTAGCGGTAAGCGATATTGGAGTTGATAGCCAATGGTATTTGGATAAAATCAGCGCTCCGGATGCTTGGATGGAAACGCAGGGGAGTAGTGATATTATTGTTGCCGTGATTGACTCCGGAGTAGAGCTGAACCATCCTGATTTAAAAAATAATATTTGGATAAATCTCAACGAAATTCCAGGAAACGGCTTGGACGATGATAATAATGGATATATAGATGATGTAAAAGGATGGGATTTTATAGAAAACGATAATGATCCGGAGCCAAATTTAGAAAATCCGCATACAATTATAGCAGTTCATCATGGAACGGCGGTTGCGGGCATAATCGCCGCAGAAGGCAATAATGCTTTTGCCGGAGCCGGCATTGCCTGGAAGGCAAAAATAATGGATTTGCGCGCCTTTGATGAGATAGGTGAGTCTGATACGGTTCTTGTTCAAAGGGCAATAGAATATGCTGTAAAAAATGGCGCCGATATTATAAATATGAGTTTTGTCGGGCTGGGATATTCAAGCGCTTTGGAAGAAACAATAAAATACGCATATCAAAAAGGAGTGCTGATGGTAGCGGCGGCAGGCAATGAAAGCAACAGTATGCACAGAACAAATTTGGATATTACAAAATCATATCCTGTTTGTTTTGACGGGGAAGGCGAAAATTGGGTTTTGGGAGTTGCGGGCACGGATATGGAAGATGCGCTGGCTGACTTTTCTAATTATGGAAAAAAATGCATTGACTTAGCGGCGCCGGCAACAGATATCTTTAGCTCTCTATTCTATGATCCGAGATATATTGATTTTGATAAATATTTTGGCGGAAAGTTAAACGGTACCTCAATGTCCGCTCCGCAGGTAAGCGGCGCGGCAGTTTTGGTTAAGGCGCTTCATCCGAATTATACAAATAAAGAGATAATGGAGGTTTTAATAAATAGCACTGATAATATTGATGGAGCGAATCCATATTATGCCGGATATTTAGGTAGTGGCCGGCTTAATGTATTTAAGGCGGTAAATCATGAGCCGATATCAATGGAATCGGTCGGAGAACAAGAAATAAAATATGTTTTAGGGGCTGTTCCGGGTGATGAGCCAAAAATATGGCTTTTAGACGGAAAGGGCGACGTAAAAAAAGAATTTTTTGCTTTTGCGCCGAGTTTTAGGGGTGGGGTCAATTTGGCGTTGGGAGATATTGATAATGATGGAATAATAGAGATTATTGCTGGAGCGGGAGTGGGAGGCGGACCGCAGATACGCATTTTTAATTTATCCGGAGAACTTGAAAATCAATTTTTTACATATGAAACGAATCATCGCAATGGTGTAAATGTGGTAGTGGGCGATTTAAATGGCGATGAAAAATTGGAAATAATTGCCTCGGAAGCTCGTGGTGGAAAAGAAATCAAAGTATTTAATCAGAATGGCGTGGAGATAAGCGACAAGATAAGTCTTGGCGATACAGTTTCACAGATAGTTTCTGCCGATATGAATAAAGACGGCAAAGACGAAATTATTGCCGCGGTTGGCAAAAAAATAAAAACATTAAATAGTAACGGCGAGCTTTTGGGAGAATTTGTTTATGGATATAATAAGGGCATGGCGGCAGGAGATATAAATGGCGATGGCTGGGCAGAAATTATTTTAACGGATGGGAACGTTGTTAAGACCTATACATATAGCGGTCGCTTATTGTCTCCCGGCTTTGTCGGAGCGGATTTTGTTTCTTCCGGAGATAGAGATGGCGACAAAGAATACGAAATATTAACCAGACAGGGGAGCAAGCTTTATTTGTGGGATAAAAATCTGAATCGTACGGCAACGCTTTATCCGTTTGGGGCAGACAGTAAGAAAAAATTCAGTGCGTATATTGTTTCGAGATAAAAAATAACCAATAATCAATAACCTTGAATTACGAAACCCTCTTTTTCCTCCCTCCGTATTCGGGGGGAGGCTACCGTGTTATTCGAAGCTTTAGCGAAGAATAAGGTGGGGGGTCTTTTCTCCAGGAGAATCCCCCCTCTAACTCCCCCCCTTGGATACAAGAGGGGAGAACCTAAGAGGGAAAATACTACATTTCGTAATTCAAATTAATTAACTAATTAACTAATCAACTGGTTTTTATGCCTAAAAAAAATGTGCTTGTTGCCGGCGGAGCCGGATTCATCGGTTCGCATTTATGTGAACGATTGCTAAAAAAATATAATGTTATCTGTCTGGATAATTTTTCCACCGGTAGTGAAAAGAATATCAATCATCTGGTGCAAAATTCTGACTTTGAGTTTATAAAACATAACATAAGTCAGGAATTTGATTTGGAAAAAATGTCGGAACTGGAAAGGTTTCAGATTAATGTTAAGGGCTTATATGCGGTTTTCAATTTTGCCTGTCCAACCTCGGCCAAGAATTTTGAGAAATATAAGATAGACACCCTTGATGCGAATACTAGTGGTATGAAGAATATAATGGAGATGGTTTTGAAATATAAGTCAAAGTTTGTTCACCTTTCTTCGTCGGTTGTCTATGGCGGAAGAGAGAAAAATGAAGGTAGTGTTGTAGAAGCTACCGAAGGCATCGTAGACCATCTTTCTCCTCGCGCTTGTTATGACGAAGGAAAGCGTTTTGCGGAAACAATGGTCGCGACATATCATCAGGTTTATAAGACGGATTATAAAATTGCGCGTTTATTCCGCGTGTATGGACCGCGCCAGCGCCTTTTTGATGGAGAGATGATTATTGATTTTATCGTTTCTGCTGCTCAGAATCAAAATCTGGAGATATACGGAAATGAGAGTTTTAAAACTTCTATGATATATGTAAGCGACGTAGTTGACGCGCTGGAGAAAATGCTGGATGCGCCTACGGATTTAGGGCCGGTGAATATCGGCTCCGACGTTGATATAAAACTGGCAGATGTTGCAAAAAAGATTATTGAATTAACTGGTTCAAGCTCCAAGATAGTTTATAAAAAAGAATTACCGTTTATAACGGAGCTTGCGCTTCCGAGTATTAAAAAAATAAAAGACGAGTTAGGGTGGTTGCCATTAGTGCGCCTTGAAGATGGTCTTAAAAAGACGATTGATTACACGTTAGCGCATAAAGAGCTGCTAGGAATTTAATTACTAATTATTAATTACTAATTACTAATTTACCACAGTTTTAATTGATGAAAATTTTTATAGTAATTCCAGCGTATAATGAGGAGAAAGTAATTGGCGATGTAATAAGACAAGTCAGAGAATATTATTCTGATATTGTTGTAGTTGACGATGGTTCCACGGACGGAACAGATGAAAAAGCCCGGCAAAACGGCGCGCAGGTTTTGCGCCATATTTTGAACAGAGGGCAGGGCGCCACTCTTCGCACGGGGATAAATTATGCCTTGGCGCAGGGCGCGGATATTATTGTTACTTATGATGCTGATGGCCAGTTTGAAGCAGGGGAGATTGATAAATTATGCCAGCCGGTAATTGATAATGAATGCGATATTATTTTGGGTTCTAGGTTTTTATCCGGCAATAAAATACCTTTTATAAAAAAATTGGTTTTAAAATCTGCAATTCTTTTTACTCGGGCCATCACAGGACTAAAGTTAACAGATACGCATAATGGTTTCCGCGTAATGAACCGCAAGGCCGCAGAAAATATAAAAATCCGCCAAGACAGAATGGCACATGCGTCAGAAATTGTTCATGAAACGGCCCGCCTAAAACTACGTTATAAAGAACTACCCATTACCGTAAAATACACTACTTATTCCCGCCATAAAGGCCAGCGCCTCACAGGCGCTTTCCATATTTTGTTTGATCTAATTTTTAAATAATTATGCTGATTCAATATCTTCTATTAATTATAATTGTTTTTATTCTTCTGCAGACCGCAAGAAAATTTAAGGCGCGGAAAATTAGTTTGCGGGAGTTTTTATTTTGGACTATTTTTTGGCTTATGGTTTTTGCGGTAGTTCTCTTGCCACAGATTACAAGTTTTTTAGCGGAAAAATTAGGCGTTGGTAGAGGCGCGGACCTTGTAGTTTATGCATCATTAATTTTTGTTTTTTATATGATATTCCGGTTGTTTGTCAGGCAGGAAAAGGTTGAGAGAGATATTGGTAAGATTGTGGAGGAGATAGCCAAGAAGGATAAAGATAATTCATAATTCACCTAATTCACCTAATTTCTAATGAAAGGCCAAAACCAAAAGGTAAAATCTAAAATAAATTATTATTTTTGACATTGGTCATTTATGAATTGGACATTTTATTAGGTGAATTGGAAATTAGGTGAATTAGGAATTATTATTATGGTGAATTGGAAATTTTAACGTAGCTTTATCAAAATAAATATGCATCCTAAGATAGGTATAATTATCGTTTCATATAATAGTCGCCCATATCTTGACGACTTGTTTTTTTCTTTATCAAAAATAACATATCCCAATTTTTTAATCGTTTTTATTGATAACGCATCAACAGATGGAAGCGCGGATTATGTAAAGGAGAAGTTTGGAAAACAATTTTCTAATTTGACAATTTTGAGGTCTTATAAAAATTTGGGTTTTGCGGAGGGGAATAACGTTGGGTTTAGTTATCTGGAAGAAAGAGGGTTTGATTATGCCTATCTTTTAAATCAGGATACTGCCGTTAGTCCCGATTTTTTGGAGCGCGCTTTGGAAAAAATGGACGAAAAGACCGGTTCTGTCCAATCTCTTATATATTTATATAATTCCGCTTTTTTTGGAACCCCTCGTACCCCCCCTAACCCCCCCTTAGAAAGGGGGGGAAAGGAAGAACGCCTCTTAGAAGGGGGGGGAAAGGAAGAGCGCCTCTTGGCTTCCAGCCCGGAGGCACCAGCCTGGAGGGAAAAGGGGGGGATGAAGATAAATACGTTGGGGAATGCGATACATTTCTTAGGTTTTGGATATTGCTACGGATATGGCTGGAGCAAAGAAAAGGCGGATAAATATCTGGCGGATTGGCAAAAGCGCGACTCGGAACTCAATATCGCTTATCCGAGTGGAGCGGGCACGTTTTTTAATATGAAGGCATTAAAGAAGGTTGGATATTTTGATGAGGAATTTTTTATGTATCACGAAGATACTGATTTGGGATGGCGTTTGCGTTTGGCGGGATATAAAAACGTTCTGGCGCCGGAGTCGGTCATTCATCATAAATACGAATTTTCAAAAGCAGTTAAAAAATATTATTTTATGGAGAGGAATCGCTATCTCACAATTTTTAAAAATTATAGCGCAACAATGCTGGTTTTAATCGCGCCGGCGTTGTTGGTTATGGAATTAGGTCTTTTTATATTTTCTTTAAGCTCCGGTTTTTGGCGGGAGAAGCTTCGCGTCTATGAATACTTTTTGTATCCAAAAAATTGGAGCAAGATTTGCGCAAAAAGAAGACGAACACAAAAATTGCGCAAAGCGGGAGACAAGGAAATTTCTAAATATTTTGTCGGAAAAATTTTATTTCAGGATATGGATAATTTTATTTTGCGCAAGATTGTTAATCCGGTGTTTAATTGTTATTGGAAAATAATTAAATTTTTTTTATAAGATATGATAAAAATAAATAAAATCTTTTTATCTATAATGGTTTTTTGCGCTGTAAGCGCGGTTATTTTTATAGTTGACTCTAAGATTCAGGCGAAAGCAGAAGCATGCTATTATCCGTTTATGATGATTGATAAGATGGACGAAGTATATAGCCATGCGATTTGTGAAGATAATTATCAAATTTATTATTTTCCAGTTATAGCTGATGGCAGAGAATATACAATTACTTTGCATTCAATAAAAGGAGAACAGAAATTATATGCTAGCCGTTATAAAGGCGAGGTTGATGAATACGAAGATTTTAATCGCTGGTATTGCAATGATGACCATTGTGACAGCTCGATACACATAGATGAAAAAACAAAGATTGTAAAATTTATTTCGCCAACTGGTGAACCCGGATATTACAGTTGGTTTGCGGTATATGGAAAAACCGCCAGCGAATATCAAATCGGAATCTCTAATAATGGTATGATGCAATTTTTAACTACCAGTTCATATTTACCAGATAGTGATTCTGATTCAAATTCTGATTTAGATGGTAATAGTTTACCGATTATTTCTTGGAAGGCAAGCTCTCTTAGTACGTCAAATGACTTAGATGATATCGAATGGACAAAAATTATTTATAATGATAATTATTGGAAAGATATAAATTTGCCGGATAGTGATTGGAATTGTAACGATTGTTATAAAAAATATAGAGGAACTTTTGAGCTCTCTTCGGTGCCGAGTGATTTAAAAATACATTTTGCCAGCGATGACGGAATCTGGCTTTATGTGAATGGAAAATATATTGGTCATTGGGGTTCTGATAATTTTAGGGATTTAAAATGTGCAAATGGTCCTCATTGCGCAACAAACGAAAATGTAGCTGATATCATTTTGAGCAATTTAGTTTTTGGAACAAATATTATAAGTGCAGTGGTGCTTGATAGCGGGCTTGGAGAATATTTTGATTTGGAATTGAAAAATTAAAATTATAATTTTCCCGGTTATCTGAGGCTTTTTAAATTGAAAAAATACCTATTTTGGGCTACTATAATTATATATGATACACACCAAAGTCGCACAAATCGTCTGTACGTTTCCGCCATATAAAGGAGGGATTGGAAACTCTGTTTATGGATTTTCGCGCGAGCTGGTAAAGCAAGGCGCGCATGTTACGGTTTTTACGCCGAATTATAGTCATATTAGCCCGGAACATAATGAGGATTTTATCATAAAAAGAATAAATCCTGTTTTAGACTTTGGTAATGCGGGATTTATTCCGCAAATAATTTTTGAATTGAAAGATTTTGATATTATTCACCTTCATTTGCCATTTTTGGGTGCAACCTTGCCGGTTTGGTTTTATTTGGTTTTTCATTCTAAGAAAAAGCTGATTTTGACATATCATATGGATTTGGTCGGTGTGGGAATAAAGGGTTTAATTTTTGGGTTATATCAAAAAATAGCGCTTCCTTTGATTTTGAAGCGTGCAGATAAGATAATTGTTTCATCTTTTGATTATGCGGAAAACTCTGGTATTAAAAAATATTTTAACGCTAAAAGAAAAAGATTCATTGAACTTCCTTTTGGAGTAGACATGGAAAAATTTTCTCCAAGAGAAAAAAATAATGAGCTTTTAAAAAAATATTATATTGAAGGTGATGATAATGTCGTTCTTTTTGTAGGAGGCCTGGACAACGCTCATGATTTTAAAGGTCTCGCAATTTTATTAAAAGCGATAAAAGAAATTAATAATGATAATCTCAGATTAATTATAGTTGGCGAGGGAGAGCTGAAACAGGATTATCAAAATATGGCAGAAGGTTTGGGCATTGCGCAAAGGATTGTTTTTGCCGGTGGCGTGGCTGACGCGGATCTTTCGGATTATTATAATCTGGCTGATGTTTTTGTTTTGCCGTCAATAAGCAGGTCAGAGGCCTTTGGCATTGTTTTATTGGAAGCAGGGGCCTGTGGAACGCCGCTTGTTGCCAGTAATTTGCCGGGCGTGAGAACGGTTGTGCAAAATAAAGAAAATGGATTTTTGGCAGAGCCGGGAGATGTGAAGGATCTGGCGGAAAAAATTAGCAAAATTATTTTTGATGAAAGTTTGCAGAAAGAAATGGGGAGAAGAGCGAGGAAGATCGCAGAGGAAGATTATAAGCAAGAGAGGATAATAGAAAAGTTGATGGAGATTTATAAATAATAAATTTTCAATAATCAATTCTCAATTATCAATGAATTACAAAGTTCAAATTATTAATTGATCATTTGTTGATCATTGGTTATTGATTATTGATCATTCACTTTGATTTTTAGAATTTAATTTTTATATTAGAGAAGTCTACTTTAATTTTGTTTTTATGATTCGATTACTTATCGCCGCTTTAATTATAGCCACTGCTTCGGCGACATATTATGGCGGAAAAACAATCGCAAGTGATGCTGGCATAATGCCGGACAGTCCTTTATATTTTTTTGATACTTTAGTGGAAAAAATAGATATTTGGGGAACTAAAGAAAAGAGCGAAAAGGTGGAAAAATTGACAAAGCTTATCAAAGAAAAAATTAGCGAAGCTGGAGCATTACTTGAAAAAGGAGATGCGGCTTTGGCGGAAAAAGCTTTAAAAGCCGGGGATAGCTATTCTTATGACGCAATGAATTTTATAAACAGTCTAAAAAGTGAGGGTAGCGATATGGGAGAGCTAACCGAGAACTTGGGCGATGCAATTTTAAAGAAACAAGAGATTTTGGTAGAAGCTTATGCAGGGGCGCCAAAATCCATTCAATCGGTTATTGAAGGAAAGATTGAAGAAAGCAAAGGCGAAGTAAAAAAGATAGTAGAAAATTTGGATAAAGAGGCAAATGAAAAGTTAACTCTAAAAATAGAGCAAATCGCTGTTTTGGTTGACGATAAAATTGAAGAAGCAAAAGAAGCTGAAGAAAAAAAAGACTTGGAAGACCTTACTGCGCAAGAGAAAAAATATAATATCTGGATTGAGCATTTTTATAGCCAGACCGAAAATAAGGAAACGAGCATTCTAGCACACATCAGCCGGCGCGATCCGCAGTGTAGCGAGTTTCAGGGTGTGCTGAAAATTTATATTGACGATACTTTTTATAGGAGTTTTAAACTAACGGCAAAAGGCTATGACGATATCCGCCGGACTTTTGATAAATTTTATTTAGAAAAAGGGGAGTATGTGATAACAGGCGTATTGGAAGATATGGATGGAAACAAGATATCTAACAAGCAGTTTAAGATAATTATATAAATAGTTATATTGTTATATTGTCAAATTGTTATATTGTTGCGGCGAGTCGTCTTCGCCAGCCAGTGGATAACGGGTCGCCGATTTATAATAAGCGAGCTACCAAGCGAGCGCCAGCAATATAGCAATATAACCATTTAGCAGTTTTCCAATAGCATTTTTTTGAGATGGTTTAATCTTTCATAAAACCCTTTTGTATGGATAGAGTTTAACTTAAGTTTTTTAAAATCATAGTGATGGAGCCATTCATGAAGAAGCGTGTCTAAAAATGTTTTTGGCGCCAGGTTTTTCCCTTGCACAGCCGTACGGTTGTA
This sequence comes from Patescibacteria group bacterium, assembly GCA_018895765.1. Taxonomy (GTDB): domain Bacteria; phylum Patescibacteriota; class Patescibacteriia. The sequence goes on along the minus strand of JAHINX010000045.1, from coordinate 190 downwards.
AATAAATATATAATTAGCATTCGGTTTATAGTATCCATATTGCTTGGATACTATTTTATTTTGGGAGCGCTTGTGATATTGCTTGGCATTGGAAATCTTTAGCTCTACAATATCGATTTTTGCCAGGTCGGACAACTCATCCAAGAGCGCTTCGCCAAATTTTTGCCGGTCAAATTCATGCGAGCTCTCT
>JAHINX010000044.1 GCA_018895765.1 Patescibacteria group bacterium | reverse complement strand
CGGAACAAGTCCGAGTTTTTAAATTAGCGGGTAGGGGGGATCGAACCCCCATAATCTGGTTGGAAACCAGAGATAATAACCATTATACTATACCCGCAAGATAATATCATATTAACACATATTTTACATTTTGTCAAGAATAAAAAAGCCCCGAAAACGGAGCATTAATGCAGTGCAACTATGTAAATATATTTCAAGATATCATCGCCAATATTCTTCACGTTATGCGCGCGATCTTTCCCAATTTGCGCCCATTCCATTGCTTTTACGCGGACGGTTTCCCTACTCATTGGAAAATTACAATATATTTCCGCTTCGCCTTCTATAATTAAGATGAATTCCTCGCAATTTTCCGTAATATGTTCACCAACTTCTTCGCCTGGCCGTAAAACCACAAATCCGGATTTTATCTTATCTCCTTTAAACAATCTTTGCGATTCTTGCAAATCTTTCAAATTCATCAATATACCTCCTACATATAAAATTAGCAAAATTTTCAAAATATGTCAATAAATGATAAGCTTTAAATAGGCCCGTTCTTCGCTCCTTACGGAGCTACGAAGGGCATTCTTCTTTTGCTAATTTAGAGCATTGCATTCTATCGGTGGGGGGCTGTACCATTCGTCTTGTCATTCGTAGCTTTAACGAAGGATGAAGCTCTCGGTAATCCAAGAGCGAAGAATGGAGGAAAAAATGTCTGCTTTGACACTCACAACCGCGGTACAATTTGATATTATTGATGATGTTCATGAAAATGTAAAAAATATACTAAACACCCTTTGCGCTGATAATGGTCTGAAAAAAGACGAAATAAAAATAGAAAAATGCGAACGGTATACTAACGAATTAAATGAAAAGTGTACATATCTAGTTGTGTCGTATCAGAAAAAAATCCCCGCTATACCATAAAAGCGGGGTTTTTAATATAAAAATTATCTTTTAAAATATTTTTTATAATAGTCTGCGGATTCTTCCGGCGGGACGGAATTTATTATGAGGCCGGCTCCCAATTCCAGCCCGGCCCAGACGTTGCTTCTCGGCTGAATTTTTAAATATACATGCTGGTCCGAAACGCGTACAACCTCATGAAAATAAAAATTATATGACAACCCCAAATTTTTAACGCCTCGTAAAACGGATTTAAAAATTTTCGCCAACGATTTTTTCTCTTCAGCGTTTAACTTGGAAATATTATCTAAATGCCGTTTTGGCAAAACCATTACTTCATAACTTCGTTCTGACGCATAAGGGCAAAGGACAAGAAAATTTTTATCTTCAAAAATTTTTCTCGGACCTTTTTTTTCTTTTTTAATAATGTCGCAATAAATACAGCCGGGATATTCTTTTTCTTTTTTCAATCTTTCCAAAATACGCAGAGGAATAATTTCTGTGGCAAAAATCTGCGAATGTTCATGCTGGATTGAAGCGCCTGCATGCTCCCCGTGATTTTTAAAAATTTCAATATAATTCACGCGTTTTTCTTTGCTCAATTTTTTAGTGCGTTCAATATAAACTTCAATAATTTTTTGAATTTTATCCAAAGGCATTTCTTCCAGCCCCTCTCCATGACGCGGAGTCTCTATAACTATTTCCTGAATTCCACGAGCATTTTTATTGGTCTGAGAAAATGTCGAAAATTTATTTCCAACAACTTTTATTTCCCATGCGGAGCCATCCTCTGGGACTTTAAGAGAAAAAGACTCTTTATCAATATTTTCCGGACAAAGCCTGCAATTCTCCTCTTTATTTTGACTAGCGGGTTCCCGACTCCCGCTAGTTTTTATTTTCCATTTTCGGTTGGGCGCAAAAACCACAAGCCGGTCATCTAAATAATCCTTGCGGATTTCCGACTTTATTATTTTCCTTTTAGTCCTCTCTTTTGAAGACAGCTCCCAAAAATCTTTATAAATCTTTGTATTATTTTTTAACTGCATTTTTATCTATGAGATTAATTGAATTCGCCAATGTAATAGCAAGCGCCAGAGCATCAGCGGCGTCATCCGGCCTTGGCAATTCGCGGAGCCGTAAAATTTGCTGGACCATTTTTTGCATCTGCATTTTACCCGCTCCGCCATAACCGGTTATCGCCTGCTTAACTTGAAGGGGAGTAAACTCATGAAGCGGAAGTCCGGCATTCATGCCTTCAAGTAAAATTATACCACGCGCCTGCCCCACATCCAATGCGGTTTTTACATTTTTGCAAAAAAATAATTTTTCAACCGACATCACATCAGGATTGTATTTTTTTATTAATCGCCTTAAGTCATCGCTGATTATTTTTAAGCGAAAAGAAAACCCTGCCCCGTAGTGAACCGGGCGAAGCGAGGTTCTACTACCGGGGTCCGCGTCCGGTGGAGTGCTAATTATCCCATACTCCAAAACATGGAGCTCCCCTCCTTCTTTCCTTAGAAAACCATAACCAATTGTCGCAAATCCGGGATCAATTCCTAAAATAATCATAGAAAAACATTTAACATTTGACACTTAACATCTAACATCACTTTGCTGGTGCACTGAGTAATTTTCTTCTAAAAGCAGTTAATTGATCTGCTAAATCAGCTGCTTTTACCAAAAAAGGTTCTCGTTCCAACTCTTCAATATATTTACAGTCAACGGCAATATCTAAACAAGACACAACTTCATTAAGAGACGTATGCGAACGATTTAAAAATAATGCAAAATCTTTATCAGTCCCCCTATCCGATCCCTCTGCAATATTCAATATTACTGAATCCAGCGCCCGCCACAATTGAGATAATAAACTAAACTGCTCATAAGATGGAAATTTTTTCTTTGAAAAATCTTTTAACTCCTTCGCAAATTTTCTTACCTCTTTATAAACTCTAAATTCCCTAAATCTAAATTTTTTCTGTAAATCAGCCATCTTATTCCGGTTAAATGTTAGGTGTTAGATGTTAAATGTTATCTAACGTTTGTGAAAATATCCGCCACATCATCATTATCTTCAATCGCGTCCACTAACTTTTCCAATTTCTCACTAATTGCATCATTAATTTCTACCGGTTCTTTAGCAACGTATTCAATACCTGCATCTTCTATTTTTACACCTTCTTTTTCGATTGCTTCTTTTACCTTTTGCAGATTTTCTACTTTTGTATAAACAATTATTTCATTATCTTCTTTTTTTATATCTTCTGCTCCGGTTTCTATTAATATTAACTCCAATTCTTCAATTTGAAATTTGAAATTTGAAATTTGAAATCGAATAACTCCCAATTTTTCAAACTGCCACATTGCCGCACCCGGCGACAAACTGGCCCCATTTTTACTGAGAATATGTTTTATATCGCTGGCTGTCCTATTTGGGTTATCGGAAAATGCCACGATAATGAGAGCAATATTCCCGGAAGTAACTGCTTCGTAGACCAATTCTTTCAGCTGTCCGCCTTCTCCCTCTCCTGCTCCACGGGCAATAGCGCGTTCAATATTGTCTTTCGGCATATTGGAGGTCTTTGCCCTGTCAACCGCCAAACGAAGCTGAAAATTAAAATTAGGATCAGCGCCACTCCGCGCCGCCACAGTAATATCCCTAGCAAGTTTAGTAAAAATCTTGCCCCGCTTTGAGTCAATTATTCCTTTTTTCCGTTTAGTGGTTGCCCATTTGGAGTGACCTGACATAAAAAATCAATTAATCAATTATTAATTACGAATTACTAATCATATATTTACTTTAGCTTATTTACGAGGTTTTTTCAAATATATTGACATCCATACTTTTTTATGCTAAGTTAAATATAAAGGAGGTAGGAAATAATGAGCTCTTTACAAAAGAATATAAGTCCGGACGAAGCTACTATCATGGCTCAAAAAATAGTAGAACTTAATGGTTATTTTGAAAAACAAAAACTTAGTTCAATAAGATCACTAATTCTCTTTATTGGCGCGACATTGCTGATTCTTTTAGGATTAAAGCTAAGTCACTTAAAGGTAGTTTATGCCTCTTTTCTGGTTACAGGAATGTTTGGGCTCTTTACCGCTGTTTTTTTCTGCATCAGAGCGCTCTACTTTGGATACAAAGTGCATCGATGGAAACCATAAAAAAAGAAACGCAAACAAAAATTAATAAATGCAATAAAAGCATCGCCGTATTCGGAAAATTAACCATTCTCGCTTTTTTACTTTTTTTATTATCATTAGATAAAACCGCTCCAGAATGGGTTTCACCTCTTAGTATTTTCATGAGAGGATTTGCTCTTATATTTTTTGCAAAAGCATTCTGCCATTTTTTCATGGCAATTAAATCCCACGAACCAAAAAGCCCCAGCGTATAGCCAGGGCCTTTTTTATATCTGATGACAGCGGGGAGGGTGCTTTGATGAGATTGCCGCGTCGGAGTATCCTTCTTCGCTCTGATTACATAGCTACGAAGGACACAGCGCTCCTCGCAATGACAGAAAGGAAGGGCACAGCAGCGGGAATTAGTCCCGCGATTGTTTTGCAGAACCTTTACCAAATCCGGTTCCTGCCGGTATCAGGCGTCCGATGATTACGTTTTCTTTTAATCCGTTTAGCGGATCAACTTTTCCGGTAACTGCGGCGTTAATTAAAACACGCGCTGTTTCTTGGAAAGATGCAGCTGACAAGAAACTCTGTGTAGAAAGCGACACGCGGGTAATTCCTAAAAATAGGTTATCGAATGTTGCTTCTTTTCCTTTTTCTTTTTTCACTTTTTCATTCTCATCCAAAAGCTCAGCCATCTCTATAACCTCACCTGGTAAAACGTTTGTATCTCCAGCATCAACAATCAAAACGCGCGAGAACATCTGACGGATAATAATTTCTATATGCTTATCATTTAATTTCTGTCCCTGTGAAAAATAAATATGTTTTACCTCTTTCAATAGATATTGTTCCACAGCCTCTCTGCCTTTATATTTGTAAAGCGATTGCAAATCCATATGGCCATCTGTAAGAGCATCTCCAGCTTCCACAAACTCTCCGTCTTTTACTGTTAATTGATAATTGGAAGGGATGACATATTCTATTGCCTTATCAACTTTGCGGGTTATAACAAGCTTTGAGCCGTCAAAACTGACCTCACCTTCTGTTTTTGATCTTATCTCGCCACCACTTGATTTTGCAATCAAAAGGTCGCCCTCCCCGATACTTGCCCCTTCCTGAACTTTAGGCTCATCATTTTTTGTAAATTTGTAAGAATATGACTCATCGTCAAGGTAATGAATTTTAACAGATTTTTGGCCAGCTTTTACGCTATTTATAACTTTACCTTCAGGTGAAATCGTCTCTTTTGGCGCCATATCAACGCTTGCTTGTCCACTTACTTCAGCAAGAAACGCGCGCTGTTTTGGAGGGCGCGCCTCAAATAATTCTTCAACACGAGGCAAACCTTGAGTAATATCTTTTCCGGCAACAACACCTCCAGTATGAAAGGTTCTCATAGTAAGCTGGGTGCCCGGCTCACCGATTGACTGAGCCGCAATAATTCCCACTGCAGCTCCAAGTTGAGCCGGTCTGCTATAAGCAAGGTCATGGCCATAACATTTTGCGCAGATACCTCTCCGCAAAAGACAATGCAATACACTTCTTACATGAAGATTATCAATTTCTAGTTTTTCTATTTGTCTTGCGCCTTCTTCATCAATTGTTTCGCCTGCTTTTAGTATGACTTTTCCTGTTTTCGGATTTTTCATGTCAGACAAAAGAACTCTACCATAAGCGCGTTTTACAAGGGGTTCACCGATTATTTCACTTTGTTCTTTGGAAAGAACAGTTCCTTCCGTATCCCCGCAATCTTCTTTATGAATAATAACATCCTGCGCCACGTCAACTAAACGGCGGGTAAGATATCCGGCGTTTGCCGTACGAAGCGCGGTATCTGCCAAACCTTTACGAGAGCCATGAGTGGAAATAAAATATTCCAAAACTGACAAACCATCCTTAAAGCTTTTTTTAACAGGAAGTTCCATAATTTCTCCTGAAGGATTGGCCAAAAGGCCTTTCATACCCATCATCTGTGTTAGCTGTCCCCAAGAACCTCTGGCGCCTGCATTAATCATACTGGCAACCGGCCCGTTAGGATCCAATGATTTTTTCGCCATCACACTGATTTCGTCTTTTATTTTTGTCCAAAGCTCAATAATTTTGCTATGTTTTTCATTTTGAGTCAAAAGCCCTTCATTAAATTGAGATTTTATTTCTTCTGTCTGTCTGTCGCCCTCTTCAATCAAAACACCCTTACCCTTTACTTCGGGCAGATCGTCCATACCCCATGAATATCCCGATTTTGTAATATAATAAAATCCAAGAACTTTTATTTTGTCCAAGAAAATCGCTGTTTCCGGAATCCCAAAATTTTCCAAATAATATTTAACAATCGCATCAAGCTTTTTCTTATCCATAACTTCGTTTACAAACGGCATTTTTTCTTCAAAAACTTCATTAATCAAAATCCGGCCGACAGTCGTTTCTATAATTTCTTCTTTTCTTCCAAATTTCATTTTTACCTTTATCTTTTTGCGCGGAGATAATTTTCTGAGATGATAGGCAAGTTTTGCCTCGCTTGCGCTGCTAAAAGCTTTTGGCTCATCGCCATCTTCTTCCAATAAACTCATATAGTAACAGCCCCAGGCAATGTCTTTATCCGGTTTGGCGATAGGGTCGCCTGTTGCCGGTTTCAAAAGGTTGTGAGAAGCAAGCATCAGCTCGCGCGCTTCACGCTTTGCCTCTTCAGTCAAAGGCACGTGAACCGCCATCTGGTCACCATCAAAGTCAGCATTAAAAGCCGTACAAACCAAAGGATGAAGCTGGATAGCTTTTCCCTCAATTAAAACGGGCTGAAAGGCCTGGATACCCAAGCGATGCAAGGTTGGAGCGCGGTTTAAAAGAACTAGCGCTTCTTTTGTTACTTCTTCCAAAATATCCCAGATTACAGCATCGCCAGTCGCAATAAAACGATTAGCGCTTCTGATGTTATGCACGATTTCGCGGGCGATAAGTTGACTAATAATAAACGGTCTAAAAAGTTCCAACGCCATGCGTTTTGGAAGTCCGCATTGATGCAAAAGCAAATTAGGGCCGACGACAATAACGCTACGTCCGGAATAATCAATTCTTTTACCAAGTAAATTTTGACGGAAACGTCCTTGCTTTCCTTTCAAAATATCTGCCAAAGACTTTAATTGACGTTTTTTTCCAGTAGACGCAACTACGGTTTTTGTGTGTCTCGCGCTGTTATCTATCAAGGCATCAACCGCTTCCTGCAACATTCTTTTTTCATTTCTACTGATAACTTCCGGGGCATTAAGGTCATAAAGACGCTTCAAGCGATTATTTCTATTTATAACGCGTCTATATAAATCATTTAAATCCGAGGTGGCAAAACGTCCGCCGTCTAAGGCAACCATCGGGCGTAAATCAGGAGGGATAACCGGGACTACCGTAAGAATCATCCATTCCGGTTTAATTCCATTAAGAAATAGCGAACGCAAAAGCTTTACTCTGCGCAAAGCCCTTACTCTTTTTCCGCCTTGAATAGTAAGGAGATCCTCATCAGCTTTTTTGACCTCTTCTTCAACATTTACTTTTTTCAAAAGATTATAAATTGATTCAGCACCTATCCCGGCGCTAAAAATATGCCCATATCGCAATGAAAGTTCATGATATTCCGCTTCAGTCAATATCGCTAAAGGCGTAATGCTTTTTATTTCCGCAATAGTTAAATTAAAATCCTGTTCCAAAGAATTAACCTTTTCATCGAGCGCTTCCTGCAGTTTCCCCAGATTGTTTGCCAATTCTTTTTGTTTACCTGCATTTCCTTCCGTGGCTTTAGCAATGGTTTCCATCTCTTTCTTATAAGTATTTTCAAGCTGGCGCTTTTTCTGTTTAAATTCTTCTTTTACTTGTTCTATTGTCGCTTGTTTTAGAGCGCTGTCAACGCTTGTAACTACAAAACTAGCGAAATAAATCACTCTTTCCAAATTTTGCACGCTTACATCCAAAATTAAACTTATTTTGGATGGCACTCCGCGCAAAAACCAAATATGAGAAACAGGAGAAGCTAGTTCAATGTGTCCCATCCTTTCACGCCTAACAAGAGCAACCGTAACTTCAACTCCGCACTTATCACAGACAATCCCTTTATAACGGATTTTTTTATATTTTCCGCAATAGCACTCCCAGTCCTTTGACGGACCAAATATTTCTTCAGCAAAAAGTCCGCCCTTTTCCGGCTTTTGAGTCCTATAATTAATGGTCTCCGGTTTCGTAACTTCACCATATGACCATGACTTTATTACCTCGGGTGAAGCGAGCTTCAGCTTGATAGCCTTAAAGTCGCGGATCCTTGTGAATTGTTTTTTTATCTCTGCCATAATTTTTATTTATTGGCGACGTAGAGCGAGCAAAACGAAAAAGATTATTTTTTCGTTTCCGAGCCGAGGAGCCAACAAAGAGTTTAATACCCCGTCCCGACAAGTCAGGACTGCGGTAATGGAATCCAGGGGTTGCCCTGAGTCAATACCCTTTATTTTTTATTGAAAGAAATATTATTCTCCGCTTTCTTTGATATCTTCATCTTGTTTTACTTTGTCAACTCCATCTTTATGTTCTATCACTTCTCTTGGCCTTCCTTCTCCCATTCTTGGCTCATCAGCTTCTTCTTCGCTGTCAATAAGCTCAACATCAAGACATAGACCTTTCAATTCGCGCAAAAGGACATGGAATGATTCCGGAATATTAAGTTTTCTTATCGGTTCGCCTTTGATAATAGATTCATACGCCTTACTTCTTCCAGGCACATCGTCCGATTTGATAGTTAATATTTCCTGCAAAGTATGAGCCGCGCCATAGGCTTCCAATGCCCACACTTCCATTTCTCCAAATCTCTGTCCGCCAAATTGCGCTTTTCCACCCAACGGCTGCTGGGTAATTAATGAGTACGGACCAATTGAACGCTGATGGATTTTGTCTTCTACTAAGTGATTCAATTTTAAGAAATATTTATAGCCGACAGTTGATCTGTGATCAAAGGGTTCGCCGGTTCTTCCGTCATAAAGCTGAATTTTTCCGTCGCGCGGAAAACCTGCCTCTTCCAATGCATCTGCAATTTGTGGTTCTGAAATTCCGTCAAAATTCGGCGTTGCGAGTTTGTAGCCTAAAATATTTGCCGCCAACCCCATATGAGTTTCCAAAATCTGTCCAATATTCATACGAGAAACAACTCCGAGCGGAGAAAGTATTATGTCAATCGGGGTTCCATCTTCCAAATAAGGCATATCTTCAACTGAAACAACTCTAGAGACAACGCCTTTGTTTCCGTGTCTTCCGGACATTTTATCTCCAACCTGTATTTTTCTAAGGTCTGCAACAGCAACCTGAATTGATTTTATAACTCCCGGGGGAAGCTTATCTCCTGCCTCGCGAGAAAATATTTTTATATCAACAACTTTGCCGTGTTCACCATGCTCAAGAGATAATGATGTATCGCGGACATCGCGCGCTTTTTCTCCAAAAATCGCGCGTAAAAGTTTTTCTTCAGCGGAAAGTTCTGTTTCTCCTTTTGGAGTAATCTTTCCAACTAAAATGTCTCCTGAAGCAACCTCTGCACCAATCCGGATAATTCCTTCTTCATCAAGATTTTTCAAAAGTTCTTCGGAAACATTTGGTATATCGTTTGTTATAATTTCCGGACCAAGCTTGGTATCGCGGACATCAATCGTATGATTTTCAATATGGATAGAAGTAAATTTGTCATCTTGGACTATGCGGTCCGACAAAATAATCGCGTCTTCAAAATTATAACCATCCCATGCCAAAAATGTAACCAGAACGTTCTGTCCAAGCGCCAGCTCACCTTTGTCTGTTGACGGCCCATCGGCCAATATATCGCCTTTTTTTACTTTTTGCCCTTTTTCTATCACCAACTTTTGATTCATGCAAGTAGAGTGATTTGAACGAGTAAATTTATTAAGAGTATAAGTTTTTAAATTGCCCTTATCTTCTAAAATTTGAATTCTGGAACCATCAACATTCACGATAGTTCCGGCGTCTTCCGCCAAAATAACGTGTCCCGAATCCTGCGCGGCTTTTGCTTCCACACCTGTTCCTACAATCGGGGATTCCGGATTAATTATCGGGACTGCTTGGCGTTGCATGTTTGTTCCCATAAGAGCGCGGTTTCCATCATCATGCTCTAAAAATGGTATAAGAGATGTTGAAATAGAAACAATCTGTCTACTTGATACGTCCATATAATCGATTTCATTTACATCAACAATATCAGGCTCTCCATGACGGCGGACTTCTGTTTTAGCAACTAAAAAGTATCCATTTTCATCAATCGGAGTTGTTGCCGGAGTAGTAGTTGTTTTTTCTTCGGCAAAAGCGTTTAAATATATAATTTCATTTGTAACACGAGGCCTATCGCCTGATTTATCAATCTTTCTATAAGGCGTTTCCAAAAATCCATATTCATTTATTCTAGCATAACTTGCCAAATGTCCGACTAGACCAATGTTTGGGCCTTCAGGCGTTGCAATAGGACAAATTCTTCCATAGTGAGTCTGATGCACGTCGCGGACTTCAAATCCGGCGCGTTCGCGTGATAATCCACCAGGACCCATAACAGATAAACGACGTTTATGTTCCAGCTCTGAAAGCGGATTTGTCTGATCCATAAACTGCGAGAGCTGGGAAGACATAAAAAATTCTCTAACCGCGCTGATAACCGGACGCGCGTTAACAAGCCGTCCCGGAACAAGCGCTTCAATATCCGAAGTTGACATTCTGTCTTTTACAATACGTTCCATTCTGGCAAGTCCAACGCGAAATCTGTTTTGCACCAATTCGCCCACGGCTCTGACTCTGCGGTTTCCAAGATGATCAATATCGTCTGGTTCGTCCTGAGTAATGTTTAAACGGATAATTTCTTTAACAATATTTATAAGATCGGTTTGCGAAAGAATTCTATTTTCTTCCTTTGCTACTTCATCTCTATCTGTTTCATATCCAAAACGCAAATTAAATTTATACCGACCGACTTCTCCCAAATCATATCTGTCAAAATTAAAAAACATGGCATCAATCAATGATTTTGCATTTTCTACTGTTGCCAAATCGCCAGGTCTGATTCTTTTATATACTTCTCTGTATCCGTCGTCCTGATTTTTTGTTAAATCTTTGAGAAGAGTAGAGTCTATAAAATTAATTGAAGGATGAACATCCACGCCTTCAAAAGCTTTTTTGATTTCTTCTTCTCCGGAAAGGCCAAAAACGCGCAAAAGAGTCGTAACGGCAACTTTTCTTTTTCTATCTATCTTAACCCAGATTACGCCGTTGGCATCGGTTTCAAATTCCATCCAAGCTCCGCGATTTGGAATAATTTTTGCTCCATAATAACGTCTTCCGCGGATAAATTCTGAGGTAAAAAAAGCTCCCGCGCTTCTAATAAGCTGGGAGACAACAACACGTTGAATACCATTCACAACAAAGGTTCCTCTATTAGTCATCAAAGGTATTTCACCTAAATAAATTTCTTGTTCAACTGTTTTTTCCGTTCTTCTATTCATAAGCCTCACTTTGACTCTTAGTGGGGCTTCATAATTGACGTTTTTTGCCATTGCTGTTTTTTCATCAAACTTTGGCTCGTCTATAGAGTATTCATCAAAATAAAGTTCCAAATCGCGTCCAATAAAATCGCGGATTGGAGAGATTTCTCTAAAAAGGTCTTTAATCCCTTTTTCCAAAAACCATTTATAAGAGGTTTTTTGTATCTCAATCAAATCAACTTGAGGGATGGCATCATATGCCTTACCAAAATATTTCCTAGTCTTGCTTTTAACGGGGAGGCGTTTAAATTGCATAGTTGTTAGGCTTAAAAACCTTGCAACAAAACCTATTTCTTTACATACTTTGCCCTCAATTTCAGATTAAAAAGGTTTGTTTTTGAGTTTTTTATTATCCGTGCCTCATTAGACAATACGATATGTCTAAAAGATAAAGCTATTTTTCCTATAAGCCAACCCCTTTAGTACTTCATTCTACTCTTATTGTCTAATGGGGCGTGCAAAAAAATGTCCTCTCTTTATCCACAACCCTTCGCCCAAAGGGCTACGGAGTTGCGCTGCAAGAGAGGTTTTTTAGAAAACTTAGGCTTAATTTAGAGAAATTTTATAGCGCACGGGATTTTTTATTTAAAAGAGTGTACTATATTCAATTAAAAGAATACCATAAAATATAAATCCTGTCAATAGACAAAAATACGCTAAAATTAGCAAAAAAAATAATTTGACAAAGATTAAAATAATATTTTTTCACAATTATCCACAGGATGACACATTCTTCTCCCCTCTTGTAATTAAAAGGATAGAAATTTCTCGGAAAAAAAGAAGAATCCCCCACCTAACCTCCCCCTTGGAGTACCAAGAGGGAGGAATAGGAGATGGGGGGGGGCTTGACAAAACTTTCTTTTTGTGTTATGATACTTTATTAAGTTGCTTTTATCGTCAAATTCGGCTTATTTCCGCGAATTTGGAGGAAGGAGGAGTCTCATTTAATAAGCATGGGTGAGATTCTGTGGGATTTTCAAATGGGTATTCCCGGCTTCTGGCTAGGATATTCCGGCTGAACTTTCTTGTGTGGGCGTCAAATGATAGCCTGCACATACCATCCTCCAGTTTTGCGTAAAATAAGCCATATATCCAGAAGTTGGGGGAACTCTTGGGCAAAGCCCCGTTTGAAATCTATTTCTAATGGGGTAAGATCTTTATATCTATCTCACCCACTCTTATTGTTTCTTCGGAAGCAATGAGAGACAACGCCTCCGTACTCACTCTACTTGGAGGACTTGATAATCTGATGTGATTTTATAAAATTGGCACATTTTTGCCGCATTGATCGCATTCTGTGTCAAGAAAATTTCCAGGTGGAGTAAGCGCGGAGGCAAATTGCCTAAGGGGAGTGTTGCTAAATACGCTTTCGTGACGAGATTTCAGAATTTTGAGCTAAAATTGTTGAATAAGTTTTGCGGTTTATCTATGAGTTAAGCCAAAAAACTTTGAGACGATTTTAGCCAAAATTCTGAAATTGCAGTAGAAATGGTGTTTAGCAACACTCCCCTAGAGTCCTCCAACTTTTGGATATAGACCCCTCTGTTTTTTAGCAGAGGGGTTTTGTTATTTTTAAGGGGTTGACAACGACATCAAAATATGATAAAGTGAATTGTCACACAGTAAGTGGCATTTTCGTTATTTGACAACTTAAACTGAAAGGGAAAGAAGATGCAGCCGTTGAAGATTACGCCAATCGGAGGAATGAAGGAGGTAGGGGCGAATTGTTTTTTGTATGAAGCCTATACCGGCGAATCTATCCTGATTGATTGCGGTGTTCACCCGGAATACGACTTTGATCCGCATGAGATTTGGGAAAGATTTATCATCCTAAAAGACAAAAATGTAAAAGCAATCGTTCTTACGCATGTCCACCAAGACCACGCAGGCGCGGCAATAATCATCGCAAATATGCTAAAAGTACCTATCTTTACATCAAGGTTCGGTTATTTATTCTTGATGTCATGGCAAAAGGCCGCTTCTACCGAGGACTTTGAAGAGATGGTTTTGCCGGAAATCAATATTTTTGAGCATGGTTCAAGTTTTGAAATCGGCCCATTTGCCATTAATGTTTTTGAGCTGGCGCACAGCATACCCGAGTCATTTTGTTTTCTGATCAAAGTGGGCGGGAAGACGGCTCTTCATTGCGGAGATTTCAAATTAACCGGATATAGGAAGGACAGCTTTGACAAAAATATCGAGCTAATCAACACCTTGGCAAAAGAACGTGTTGACCTCGTTGTTAATGATATTATCAACATCAAACATTCCGGCATAACTCCGCCGGAAGAACCGGTCGTAGATAACGTTATTGATATTATTTGCCAAAATCCAAACGGAAAGCATTTTGTCTTTATGTTTTCTACAAACATGAGGAGAATGATTAACCTTTGGATGAATCTGCATAAACGAGGCGTAAACGTTTCTTTCAGGGGCACTTCTGTGCACCGAACAGCCCACATCCTATCTGAAGCCGCCGGAAATGACCTGAAAAAGACATTTCATCTGCCTTCTGCAAGAACTAATGTATTTATCTGCACCGGAAGCCAGGGCGAACCGAATTCATTTATGGACCGGCTGGCAAATGGCAAATCTCATCCGCCGGTTGCAGGAGGCGACCATGTCTATGTTTCGTCTACGATAATTCCGCAAGAAAAAAAAGTATTTCAGGCAAACAAAGCGCGCTTGCGCCGTCTGTTGCAGAATTTACACGTAAAGGGCGCTTCAATCTTTGTTCATTCTAACCAAGCTAGGATTTTGGATATCCGCGAGTTTGCAACAGAAACATTACTCCATGTGTCCGGACACGAGGCCCGGGGCGGAATCAAGCTTTTTTGGAAGATTCTGCAACCAGCTATGATTTTGCCGTATCATGCTCCGGTCCAGCATATTGAGATCGCAAAGCATGTCGCAAAAGAACTTGAAACAGAAACAGAGCACAGTCCCCTTATCCTTGAACCAAGTAATAATGAAACATTTATTATTTGATATTTCCAAAACCCGGCAAAAAACCGGCTTTTCAAAGGAGGAAGTGATGACACAGACCAGAAGTTCCATCAACTATAATGGAGAAAAGATATCACCAAAAGCTGACGGTCATATTGGAAGTTGCGATAAGTTTTCTGGAGGAAGTTTCTTAACACTAACTATTACAGTGCCAAATAACGGCTCGGTTTTGCTCTTTGAAAAAGATAGAGAAGGATTGCGCGAAATTAGAAGTCCGCTTTCAGAAACAGATAAATCATTGACCTATCAAAGAAAATTTCTGCTTTGCAACGATACTTCCGGCGGACCAATGAGTGGCTGGCTATATCCGCGGATGAAACACAATAATTCAAATTTTGTATATATTGTTGAGTTCAAGCCAAACGGCTATTTCAGAATGTACGAAGTTGGCTTTATGTCACAGAATGAAAATTTGTTTTTTGCGAAACAGTTTGTCCGCGAGGGCTTTGCTGAAAAGGAATCTTTCTTAGAGGGTCTCACCCCCCGAAGCAAAAATGATATCCCGGACTTGCACTTGGAAGATAATGTGGCCAGGATAATATGGTTTAATCTTCTTTCAGGCGTCGGTTGCCTTATGACAAGGCGACTAGCAATCCGTATTCACTGGTCAGAGCTTATTGCTATGAGAACCCGTTTAAAGTTCCTTTGCCCAGGCGACTATCTTGTCTACAACCGTCTCGGACCAAGCAGTGATCCGCGGACAAAATTTGAGTTTGAGGTCGCAGGCGGGGCAATGAAGGTAAAAGAAAAACCATCGCTAATGGCAGTCGGGCAAGCACTTTCGCTTCTCAAGACAAAAACAACAAAAACCTTAGGCCTGACAGGCGCCAAAGGTATGGCTTTTGCCAAGCTTCAAAGTATTTTTGATCTTTAATTAATTTTTGACATTTACACCCCCCATATGAAAATATGGGGGTATTTTTTTAGAAAAATTCGTGATATTTTAGCTAATTTTAGCAAAATCTGTGCTATCTGTGCTTATCTGTGTTATCTGTGCCTTAAAATCTGTGTTATCTGTGTTATCTGTGCTATCTGTGTCTTAAAATCTGTGTTATCTGTGTTAGGGCTTGACAAATTATTTAAAATATGCTACACTCTTTCTAAGCTCAATAAATGAAGTTTCTGTGGTTTGCCTCCTTGAAGCTAATAATAGCTTTAAACGGCAACCCATAATATGTGGGGGCAGGACGGAAAAAAGCCGAAATATCCGTCTTTTGTTCATTTACTCTATCGGCAAAGAAAGGTTACGGACGATGTCCAAGAAAACGACGAAGCAGAACGAAACCCCGAACCAGAACGAGACCAATGGTCTCACCTACGAGGAAGCCATCCAGAAGGCAGTGGACGCGCTCGTCGCGGCCAGGTACAAGCTGTCCCGCGAATGGCGGGAGCAGGAATTCTCCTGCACCGACCCCGAGTGCAAGGCACGCCAGACCGGAAAGCCCTTCAGGGCCAACGCGTCAAAGCGTTTCCTGAAGTATGAGAAGCTCGTCCCAGCCCTCTGGCTGGTGGTGGGCAAGGTGCCGACGCAAGAGGGTGTCAGCATCCTCTGTCAGCGCCACTCCGCCAGCTGGAGAAGTGACATGGCCAGGAAGCTCGTGGGTGACGAGGCCTGGAAGATGGCGGACGATGCAACCAGGAAGCAGAACCAGCGAGACGCCTACGAGCGACTCGGCGTCGTCTGTCTCCCCCTCTTCACGGTCTTCAACGCCTATGAGCTCCGGCTCAAGGTGGAGCGCGACCCCATGGAGCGCCTGGTCCAGGAAATCCTGAACCAGGAGACCACTTGTGCAAAGACCGGGGTCGCAATGACCTACCGCAAGGCCTTCGCAGTCAGCGACAAGGCCGTCATCCAGCTCCTCCAGAGCGAGGATGAGGCGAGTCGTGCACTCGCCAAGGGTCTCGCCTCGAGCATCTTCGGCGTTTCCCAGGAAACGCTGGAGGGCTACCTGAACGGCGACCACAAGACGCAACAGCAAGCGTGGGAAAGCCTCCGCCAGATGAAGGACCGGGCACCGCGCGATTCGCACGGCTACCCTCTGCTCGTCTGTAGGGAGCTCGCCGACATGATCAACCAGATCGTTGGCAAGCTCATGGTCAAGCGTGGCAGAGAGACGGTAGAGTCCGACGTCACCTTCCGAGCCGTTGGCGTCATCCGCGCAATCGAGCGCGGAAAGGAAACCGCAACCCAGAGGGAAGAGACCGCAAAGGATGTCGCAAACCAGAAGGAGCTGGCCCGTCACACCGGGCTCGTAACCCTCGGGGAGCACTTCCACGAGCTGAGGGACTTGCTCAACCGCTAGTCCTCTTTCCTTCCTTTCAATTGTAGCTTTCAACGCATAAATTCAAATGCAATGTTTGAAGCGTTATTAGCTCTTACCATTAGCCCCAATTAATTTTGGGGCTTCCACATAAATTCATAAAACCTATTTATGGCTTTATGCGGGATACAACAAGGAGGCAGTATGAGCGCAGACCAAGTAATCTATGATGGGTTAAGAAAACGAGAGCAAGAAATCCGCAGAGAGATGGCGGAAATAAAATGCCAAGTGCTTGAAGGGCACAATCTGGCCTATGAGCTCTCTTTGCTCCGTAATGAGCGACAAACAATCAGGACCGAGCTTGGAAAGTTAGCGAAACGTTTACATTTGCGTTAATAAAAAAGATACCCTCCCCGAATCAAAATTCGGGGTTCTATATAAAAACATTTAAATACTTCCGTAATATTTAAAATTTTCAAGTGTTTTTATATAGAACATTCTCAATAACCAACGTTCACAAAAAAACAAAAGAAAGGAAAGTAAAAATGTACTGCAAAGAGGTTGGTTGCACGGAGAACGCGCGCTTCTACTGCGAAGAGCATGGGGGAACGCTTCGCGCCGAAGTTGAGGGACTCATCAAGCCACGACAGAAAGCACACGAACGCCCGCGGAACAAGAGCGGCAAGAGCGGCTACGTCCTGCAGAAGCCGGGCTCTCGGCCGGTCGCACTGGATGACTCCAAGCGCGGAGCCGTCCAGCCGGGCGAAGGTCTCTCCCACTACAAGAGGGAGACGCCCGAGGAGCGCGAAGCCCGCCTCGCTAAGAAGCGTGCAAAGCGCGAGGAGAAAGAAGCGGCGCGCAATGCCTCCCGCCCGAAAAGACCGCCAAAGGGCGACAAAAAGGGCAAGGGCAAGAAGAAGCAGCAAAAAGGAGACGACAAGAAAAAGGGCAAGAAGTAGCCCACACCCACCCACAAGCCCCTCCCCAGTTTTAATAACTGGAGAGGGGCTCCATTATAAATAACATTTGAGACACCTAACAGCTGACATTAAACAAGTGCTACTCATAATGGAATTTCATAAACGGATACTCTGATAAAACTTAACTAACAACATCAGTAATCGTAAGTAATTTTCAGCAATAATCGTTCCTATATAAAATCCATTCCCAAACTCATCATAACTATGGTGGTTTTGGCAAAAAAAACAGGAGAGAAAAATGTTTGACAAAATCTTTTCTTTTCTACTCAAACATCTCGGAAACCCGGGCTGGCAGACATTGCCTTCGCCCAAAACCAAACGCGCGTCGTACGAAAGACGACTCATGATGAGGAGAAAGAATGCAAAAACTCGTTAGAATTTTCCTTAAGCTTTTTTTCTCGCCCAGACCGGAGCCTGCAAGTCCGACGCTTCACGAAGCAAAAAACCAAGAGGAGTGGCTCGGCAACGGAACGCTCTACGGCGCAAAGCCAAACACGCCCGAAGTAGCGCATGGCCGCGAGCTGGACCGCAAAAGCGCGCTCGTCCAACCGTGTTCCCCGACCTACATGGGCATCTCCCGCCCATCGGGATACAAGAATTGACCGCAGGTCATTGCGAGGAGCGTACTCGCGACGCGGCAATCCATTGCAAAAAAGCAGGAGAAAACGTGGCAAAAAGAAAGCGAAAAAAGCGCAAGAAGAAGAGGATGGACGGCAAAATCAACGTCCGTGACATCATCATCCGCCAGCGCGCCGGCATTCGTCCGGGGCAATGGCACAAAGACAACAAAAAAGAGGCCGACAAAAAGGCCTGCAGAAAGGAGAATACCACAGACGGCTCTGACTAAGAGCCGTCTTTTTTTAATTATTTTTCATCTTTTTTTGACATAATTATTTGTCCCGTAATCGGGACACATTGAGGGGCGGCGGTCGGGGTTTGCCAGCCTCGCCTAAACGGCGAGTCTAGGCGGGCGGTGGGTTTCATCTCTCCCCCCCTCTTAATTTTAATCTTAGAACCAGATAAAATGATTTTTACGCGACTTGTGCCCGCGGACTCGTTAAACAAATAATTGCGAGCAGCCGAAATTTAGGTTGTCCGAGTCCGAGCGAGCGAGGACGAGTTGCCTAAATTTTGGTGATTTTACTGCGAACAATTATTTGTAGAGTCCGCAACAGGAGCGAAAAAATTATTTTATCTGCTTCTAATTCTCTGAATGGAGATTGCCACGTCGGAGTACCTTCCTACTTGCCGGCAGGCAGGCTCGCAATGACAGGAGAAGAAAATAATTGAAAATTGATAATTGATTATTGCATATGTTATAATAATGAAGGGGGTTACTTTATAATCCCTTTTATTTACATAGAAGAAGGTTTTAGGTTCTAGGTATTAGGTAATTAGGTTTTGGTGTTAAAATTTTCAAAGAAAATTTTAACATATTATGATATTGCCGCCTTCGGTGGCACATTAACCTAACAACCTATAACCTAGAACCTAGAACCTAGAACCTAATTTATTATGCCTCGAAAAAGAAAATACCGCAGGCGAAAGACCTACAATTACGAACCATTTGAGCTAAACCTCCACCCTGAAGCAAAAAAGGCAATTTTCGTTATTGTCCTTTTGGCAATTGGGGCTTTGGGGGTTCTAAGTTTTTTTGGATTTGTCGGACAAGCGGGAAGAATATTAGACAACGCTCTTGCTGTTGTTTTTGGCTCGCTCCGGCTTGTTTTTTCCGTTTCGCTAATAGTTTTGGCAGGCATGGCTTATCTTGGCAAAGGCGTAAAGTTTATGACCTATATTGGGCTTTTGCTTTTCTTCTGCAGTTTAAACGGCTTTGTTCACTTGTTGACATATCACGACACAGATCTTATTGCCGCCAGCCAACTGGGACAAGGCGGAGGGTATGTTGGCCTTTTTCTCTCTTTTCCTCTTTTGCAATTTACCGGATTTTCCGGTGCAGTTCTCATAACACTTGCCCTACTTCTAATTTCGCTTGTGATTATTTTTAACACATCAATAAAAACCGTTTTTGCAATTATAAAATTTATAGGAATATTTATTTATAAATTATTTAAAAATCTATACGAGCTCATCGCCAGCTCCAAAAATAAAGATTTCTCTCCATTTGCACGCAGAGAATATGACGAGGATGAAGATGAGGACAACGAAAATGAAGATGAAAAAACAGGAGAAAAAACAAGAACCTCTGTCCCGGGCAATATAGAAAAAAAAGAACAAGCCATCCTGCCTCTTAAAAGAAAACGCGCCAGAATTGATATTCCACTTACTCTTCTTTCCAAACGCATAAGCAAAGCAAGCCCCGGGGATTTAAAAAACAATATTGCCGTTATTCAAAAAACTTTTATTAATTTTGGCATTGATGTGGAAATGGGACCATATAATATCGGCCCGACAGTGACTCAATATACTTTTAAGCCGGCTGAGGGAATCCGTCTTTCAAAAATAAGCAGTTTATCAAATAATCTGGCACTCGCTTTGGCCGCGCATCCAATCCGCATAGAAGCGCCAATCCCGGGAAAATCTCTCGTTGGGATAGAAGTTCCAAATCAAGAAAAAGCAATTGTAAACTTGCGCGATCTTCTGGCTTCCAAAGAATTTAAAAATAGAAAAAGCAATCTTGCTTTCACTTTGGGAAAAGATGTGGCAGGAGATGTCTGGACTGCTGATTTGGGAAAAATGCCCCATCTTCTGGTTGCCGGCGCAACAGGCTCCGGAAAATCCGTCTGTCTAAATACTATTATCTTAAGTTTACTTTTTTCCAATGGTCCGGATGATTTGAAATTAATTTTGGTTGACCCTAAGCGAGTTGAGTTCCCTATCTATAACGGTATACCTCATCTTTTAACTCCTGTTATAACTGATGTTAAAAAAACGGTTAACTCATTAAAATGGGCGATTGGAGAAATGGAACGCCGACTGGACGTTCTTTCTCATGCAAATAAACGCGATATAAATTCTTATAACGCTTCGGCAAGAGAAACCATGCCTTATATAGTTATTGTTATTGATGAACTCGCCGACCTGATGTCAACTTCCGGCGTGGAAATTGAGGCCTGCATTATCCGTCTTGCCCAGCTTGCGCGCGCCGTCGGCATCCACCTTGTTGTCGCGACCCAGAGACCGTCTGTTGATGTAATTACCGGACTGATAAAAGCAAACATCATAAACCGCGTTGCTTTTTCAGTCGGCTCAGCAGTTGATTCTAGGACTATTCTTGATACAGGCGGAGCAGAAAAATTGTTAGGCCAGGGCGATATGCTTTTTATAACTCCGGAACTCTCCAAACCAAAACGGCTTCAAGGAGCTTTTGTAACAGAAGGAGATGTAACAAATGTTGTAAAATTTATAAAACAAAACTATAGCGCGCCAGAATATCAAAACGACGTCGTGGAAAAACAAAAAGTAAAAATGGCAGGCGGAATAATAATTGATGCCGAAGATGGGGACCCGCTTTTGGAAGATGCGATTGATACAATAATGAGCGCCGGCAAAGCATCGGCTTCACTATTACAAAGACGTCTTTCGGTTGGATATGCCCGCGCGGCGCGGCTTTTGGACATTTTGGAAGAACAGGGCGTTATAGGACCTGCCGATGGAGCCAAACCAAGAGAACTACTTATGAGAAAAGAAGATTTGACGCATATGGAAATGGCAACCGAGCCCTTGCATGACCAAAATGCCTACAAAGAAGCACCGGAAGAGAATAATGAAGATGAAAACACAGAAAATATTATAGATGAATATGACATTGAAGAAGAGGAGGAATAGAAAATTATTATATTGTTAAATTGTTATATTGTTACGGCTCTCCCGCAAAGCGGGTTCGCCGATTTATATTATGCAGAGTTGATTCATGGCGACATAATATAATAAGCGAACGAGCGGAGCGAGCAAGTGACAACAATATAACAATATAGCCATATAACAATATATCTCATGTTCAAGAAACGTTATATCCCCGATGGAACCGCCAATCCCTGGAAAGAAATAAAAGACCTCCGGGTAAGACGGGGAATTTCATTGGAGACTATAAGTAAAAAAACAAAAATACCTTTAAAATATTTAAAGGCTTTGGAGGAAGGCAGTACAGGCGTGCTGCCTGATGTTTTATATGTAAAAAATATTATTAAAAAATACTTATCATTTCTAAACGTTGACCCAAGACCTTTTTTAGGACAGCTCGCTCCAAGAAAAAAAATAATAAAAGAACCTCAAAAAGCGCTTGATAAAAAATTGATGCTCGTTGTCCCAAGGATTATAAAGGCACTAATCGGTTTTGTCCTTATTGGCGCCTTTATAATCTATATCATTCTTGAAATAAACAAAATTTTCAAACCACCCATGCTTTTGCTTTATTCTCCTCAGGAAGGCGAGGCCACATCCAGTACAATTATTGAGGTAAAAGGCAAAACAGACCCTGGCACTAAAATTTTTATAAACGACGAATCGATAATTTTAAATAATGATAATATCTTCAACAAAGACATTAATTTGCAAAAAGGATTAAATTTAATTAAAATATCAGGTATAAACAGGTACTCAAAAGAAAACGTTATTTGGAGGAATGTCATATTACAAATAGAATAAAAACAAATTGTCATATTGTTATATTGTTATATTGTTACGGCTCTCCCGCAAAGCGGGTTCGCCGATTTATATTATGCAGAGTTGATTTGTGGTAACATAATATAATAAGCGAGCCAACTTGTCATTCGTCGCTTTCCATAAGGTTCATAGCTTTAGCGTAGGACCTGGCGAAGAATGAAAACGAGCGCCAACAATATAGCAATATAACCATATAACAATATAAATTTTATGCCTGATACAAAACCGAAGGAGAGCAAAAATAAGGAGGCGGATAAAATAAGCGAGTATAAATTTCAGGCCGTGGAAGAAGCGCTGGGACAAATAAAAAAACGCTTTGGCGAGGGCTCAATAATGAAGCTCGGCGAAGCAAAGGCAATGTCTGTGGAAGTTGTGCCAACAGGGTGCCTTTCTCTGGATATCGCGCTTGGCGTTGGCGGAGTTCCACGCGGACGTATTGTAGAAATCTACGGTCCGGAGTCCTCGGGTAAAACAACTTTGGCCCAACACATTGTCGCAGAAGTCCAAAAACTCGGCGGGACAGCGGCTTTTGTTGATGCAGAGCATGCCCTGGATCCTGATTACGCAAAAAAAATCGGCGTACAAACCGATAATCTATATATCTCCCAGCCGGATAACGGCGAACAAGCGTTGGAAATTGTAGAAACCCTAGTCCGTTCAAACGCAATAGATGTAATCGTAGTTGATTCTGTCGCCGCTCTTACTCCAAAAGCGGAGATTGAAGGAGATATGGGCGATAGCCATATGGGTCTTCAAGCGCGCTTGATGAGCCAGGCGCTCCGAAAACTTGCCGGCATCATATCAAAAAGCAAAACCGTCATTGTATTCATTAACCAAACCAGACAAAAAATAGGCGTCTTCTTTGGCAATCCGGAAACAACCACCGGCGGAATGGCATTAAAATTTTATTCTTCTATTAGAATCGAAGTCCGCAGAGCGGCGCAAATAAAACAAGGCGAACGCGTAATCGGCAACCGCGTAAAAGTAAAAGTTGTCAAAAATAAAGTTGCCGCGCCATTTACAACTTGCGAATTTGATATTATGTATAATGAAGGGATTTCTATAAGCGGCGATTTAATTGACAGCGGCGTAGCTGAAGAAGTAATCAAAAAATCTGGAAACACTTATCTTTTTGGCGAAGAAAAACTTGGCGTTGGACGCGAAACCGCAAAAACATTTTTACGGGAAAATCCAAAGATAATGAAAGATGTGCGGAAAGCAATTTGGGATGCGGTGCAAGCAAGAGCAGATAGCTAAGGCCTCTGAGGATTTCACTAATGCGCCTATCGGCGCCACGAATTACACTAATATAAACAGCCCCCGCAGTATTGCGGGGGCTGTTTAATTATATTCGTGTTATTAGTGGGCGTACTCGCCATTCGTGGAATCCTCACGAGCTACGCTCGACGTATTCTCCCTTTTCCGTATTTATAACTATTTCATCCCCTTCTTTTATAAACATTGGGGCATTTATGAGCAAGCCAGTTTCAAGTTTTACTTCTTTAGACACATTGCCAGAAGCAGTATCTCCCTTTACCGCAGGCGGAGCTTCTACAACACGCAATTTTACTTTTATCGGCATTTCAATATTTATCGGTCTATCTTCATAATATAGCACCGTTGCCTCTTCACCTTCTTTAAAATATTTTTCTCTTCCATCCATAATTTTGACAGGAATTTGCATCTGCTCATAGTTTGCCATATCCATAAAATATGAGCCATTAGCGTCGCTATACAAATATTGGAGCTTCTTTCTATCGGTATCAGGGAACTCAACAATTTCACCGGATTTAAAAGTGTGCTCCAGCATCGCGCCGGTAGCAAGATTTTTTAATCGGGAACGAACTACTGTTACGCCTTTGCCCGGCTTATGATGAGCGCGTTCAATTACAGTATAAAGTTCACCATTATGTTTTATTATTTTTCCTCTTTCAAGGTCTGAAGTAGTTGCCATAAAAATAGGGTGTAGGAATTAGGGTTTAGGGTTTAGTACATATGGTGTCGCCTTGCGACAATAATTATTACTATACCCTATATCCTACCCCCTATACCCTTCCTAATTATTGTACCAAAAATGGAAGTAATCCCATTATTCTGGCGCGCTTTATTGCCTGTGACATTTTTCTCTGATGTTTCATACAGACCTTGCTACGCTTTCTTGGAACTATTTTTCCATAAGAAGAAATAAACTTTTTCAAAGTTGTTGTATCTTTGTAATCAATTTCTTTCATATTATTAATACAAAAGTAGCACATTCTCGGTTTTAATTGTATGTTTTTATTCATAAATTTAGCGGTTAGCAATTAGCAATTAGCGGTTAGTGAAAAACCTAAACGCTAAATGCTTTACGCTAAGTGCTATTAAAATGGTAAATCTTCTACCTTAATTTCTTCATCGCTATTTTCTTGCGGGCCTTCCAAGGGTTCTACTGTTGGCTCGTTTGAAGTGTTTTGAGATGCAGGAGCTCCGGGACGACTTGTGCCTCCACCTCCGCCAAAACCAGATCCTCCGCTTAACATTATTAGATTTTCAGCAACAATTTCTGTGCGATTTCTTTTCACGCCATCCTGACCTTCCCAATCGCGAGTCTGAAGTCTGCCTTCAATATAAACCTTTTTGCCCTTATTAAGGTATTGGGAACATATATCAGCAAGCTTTCCCCAAGCGACAATATGATGATACTCAACTGCGCTTTGTTTTGCTCCGCTTTGATCTGTCCAATAACGATTTGTCGCAAGTCCAAAGTTAGCAACCGACTGTCCGCTCGGAGTTGTGCGGACTTCGGGATCTCTTGTTAAATTTCCAATTATCATTGCTTTGTTTAAATCCATAGAATTAGCGGTTAGCAATTAGCAATTAGCGGTTAGTGAAAAACCTAAACGCTAAACGCTGTACGCTAAGTGCTTCTTAATTATATTATTTCCTTCTCCAATAAAATATCCAATTTTTTATCAATGTCTTCAAGCTTCATTTTTGCTTTTTCTTTTGGTTGCCTTATAGGTGTTTTATCTCTTCTTTCTTTTTTAGCACTTGGAGCAATGTCTGTTGCTTTGAATTCCTTAATCTCAACAGCTTTGACTGTTTTCAATTTTTTGGTAATCATGAAGCGAAGAACATCTTTTTCCAGTTGCAAGGCGCGGTTTATTTTCTTGAGCGCCTCTCCTTCTGCATCAAAATCAACCAGAATATAAAATCCGGCTGTGTGTTTTTCCATTGGGTAAGCAAATTTTAGCTTGCCCATCTCCTTACTTGACTTTACGTCTACTCCTTCCTCCTTGAGTTTTCCGGCGATTTTATCCGTGATATTCTTCAGCTCACCTTCGGTATATAATGCCGGAACTATATATAATAGTTCGTACATACGTTTTGCCACAAAACAACGGACTATCCCACTTATGCAAGCGGGACGGCTGATAATTATTTTTTAATAATTATGAGCTGCCTTATGACTAGTTATTTAATTATATTATATAATAGCATCTTTAACGAAAAATTGCAAGCATCTTGCCTAAGAGACAAATTTATGTTAAAATATGATAAAGTCAGCTATTTATGGGCCCTTAGCTCAGCTGGCCCCGCCACTTATGTGGGCCTTTAGCTCATCTGGTAGAGCGCTACTATGGCATAGTAGAGGTAACCGGTTCAAGTCCGGTAAGGTCCATAAGTGACGGGGTAAACTAGAGCGCTTCCATGGCATGGAAGAGGCCAAGGGTTCGAATCCCTTAGGGTCCACCAATCAAAAAATCAGAGTTTATCTCTGGTTTTTTGATTGGTAGTATTTCTGACGGGATCAAACCCCTATTATGTCATTGCGAAGAGCGCGTACTCGCGCGACGTGGCAATCTCAAAACAAAAATGAACATACCGCGGTATGTTCATTGAAATTTTACAATGTCCCCGTCTGCAAAGCACGCCTTTGTCTACTACAAGTTAGGAGGTTGAAATATGTATCTTTCTACATTAACTATGTCAGAATCCGCTTTCAGTTTTTTTAGCTTAAAAATATAAAAATAGTTTGAAACTCCGATTCTCGCCTCATTGCCTTTGGTATACTCTATACCGCTAATAGGTGATATAAAACCTGGAAAATCAATATTATATTTTTCAAATATAGCACTTGCCTGGGCTTTATTTAATACTTCTTTAAACTCTATTTCTAGAGTCACTGAAGCCTTCATATAGGCAACAACGAATATCGCTCCATTTATAATTATTACAGCTGTAATTACGATAATCGCGCTGATCAATAACTTCTTTTGAGTGGATTTTTTCATAAAATCATTTCTAAGTATATTTAAAAAAATCTATCCTTTAACTATTTACTGGGGGCAGGTAGTGGGGGGGCTGGAAACTGAACTTTTTTGATATCCTGCATTTCTTTTAATTGTTCTACCACCTTATTTATATTTATTTTTTGGAAATTTTTCCATTTGGGCACTTTTATTGAAAAATATCCCAAAAATGCTTCAGGAATTATTTTTCCTCCCGTCTGATTTGTAATCTGATTGAAGACATCTTGTTGATTAACATTTTCTTCCAAATATACTGCCACCTCATAATATCCAGAGGTATATTTATAGATCCCCCAAACCGATATACTGAT
>JAHINX010000073.1 GCA_018895765.1 Patescibacteria group bacterium | reverse complement strand
GAAAAGAGCAAAGAGTATTTTTCTGTGGTGTGGCGATCTTGTCGAGCAGTGGCGGGGCTGGCCTCCTTATTGGGGGTTTTGCTCAAAAAATGTTCGAACATCAATCAAAAAACACCGCCAATTTTCACTTTTTGTGAAATCGTAAGAAGTTGCCTCGGCGCAAAGCGCCTCGGCATGGTATTTTTCCGCAATTTTGAAGGCATTTTTGAAATCCAAAAACAAAGTGCGGTCGGCAATGCGGAAGTTCGCAGAGCGAAGCTCTGGCAAAATGAAATTTTGCAAACCAATCTTTTTTCTTTCGCTTTCAGCGAAAGGTTGAGCGTATTTTTCTTTGATTGCCCAAAAACTAATTTCAAAACAATATGGACAACATAAATTTACAAACCAAAAAGATTTTTCTCTATGCTCGTAAATCCACGGACGAACCAGAGCGACAAGTGCTTTCCATTGAGGCGCAAATGTTTGAATTGCGAGAATATGCTCGCAAGAAAAACCTGAATATCGTCCGTGAATTTGTGGAAAGCAAAACCGCCAAAGAGCCGGGCAGAGAGATTTTTAACGATATGATCGCAAGCATAGAGAAAAATGAAGCCGAGGGAATTTTAGCGTGGCACCCTGACCGCCTTGCTCGAAATAGTATAGACGGCGGAAGAATAATCTACTTGGTAGATACTGGAAAAATAACCACGCTAAAATTTCCTACTTTTTGGTTTGATCCGACACCGCAAGGAAAATTTATGTTGTCCATTGCTTTTGGGCAATCAAAATACTATGTGGATAATCTTTCGGAAAATATAAAGAGGGGTATTCGCCAGAAACTGCGCAATGGAATCTGGCCCGCTTGGGCGCCACTTGGCTATATAAACGACAAGAATGCCCGCTGTATCGCTGTGGACAGAGAAAAGGCAAAATATATCAAGCGGGCTTTTGAAATGTACTCAACTGGCGAATACCCCCTCGCTCAAATCCGAAAGATTATCAATTCCTTGGGCTTGGTTGGCAAGAAAGGCAAAATGCTTTCCGTCTCAAATTATCAGTATATGCTCAAGAATAAAATCTATTACGGAATGATTGAATATAACGGGGAACTTTATGACGGAAAGCACGAACCAATTATTACAAAGAAACTTTTTGATTTATGCCAAGAAGTGATGGCGAACAAGAGCAAACCGAAATCGCCAAAATTGAAACCATACATTTTTAGAGGATTTTTCCGTTGCGGAGAATGTGGTTGCTTTATTACCACCGAAACGCAAAAAGGTCATAACTATTTACGATGCACCAAACGGAAAAATCCTTGTTCGCAAAGATATGCCAGAGAGGACGCCATCACTTCTCAAATAAAAGAAGAAATCAAAAAAGTTTCTTTGTCTTCCACTTGGGCAAACGCCTCAATCAATTTTTTCGAAAACGAAAAAATTAAAATTGCCCAAGCGGAAAGCTCTTTCGCCCAAAAAGCGAGAAATGAGCTTGTAGAGATAGAAACAAAACTTGATCGCTTGCTTGATTTACAACTGGACGGCAATTTATCACAAGCGGAATATACCGCTAAAAAGTACAAGCTCATTCTCGCTAAAAAAGATTTGGAAGAAAAAATCACCGCTTTTGGGCGAAAGAGCAATAATCGGTTCGAACTTGCCATTGCCTTTCTAAAAGACGCCAACCAAGCCGAAAAATACGCTCAACAAGAAAATCCCGAAAGGATTCGGGATTTTCTTAAAAAGATTGGTTCGAACTTCCGCATTGCCGACCGCACTTTGGTTTTGGATTTCAAAAATGCCTTTAAAATTGCGGAAAAATACCATGCCGAGGCGCAACGCGCCGAGGCTTCCAACCTTGATTTTTCGAAATGTGATTCTTGGCGGAGAGGCAGGGATTCGAACCCTGGGAGCCTGTGAAGGCTCAACGGTTTTCAAGACCGTCCCATTCGGCCGCTCTGGAACCTCTCCTAAATTAAATGGCGGATGCTGCCCGCCTACGCATGGCTTCGGCGTGGTAAAAG
>JAHINX010000043.1 GCA_018895765.1 Patescibacteria group bacterium | reverse complement strand
TATTTACCGGGCTTCAGCCCGCGAAAGATTAGGGGCCGACTAAAGTCGGGTAAATGATATTAATTATTATTTACCGGGCTTCAGCCCGCGAAAGATTAGGGGCCGACTAAAGTCGGGTAAATGATATTAATTATTATTTACCGGGCTTCAGCCCGCGAAAGATTAAGAGCCGACTAAAGTCGGGTAAATATAATTATTATGCCCGCGAATAATCACGAATATTATAATAACGAATATATATGGAAGATAAAATTTTACACAAGGATTTGTCTTATAAATCACAAGGATTGTTTTTTGATGTTCGCAATGACTTAGGTTTGGGACGTTTGGTTGTCGCAGTTTTTGTTGTCATTTGTTTGTTTTTATTTGTTGCTATTCGCGGAGTACAAGCGACGGAGATTTTTTTTGAGACAGCCGGGCAGAAAGTCGGCGTTGGAGAGGAGTTTGAGGCCACTATTTATCTGAATACCGAGAATGAAACCGTGAATGCCACTGGAGTAATTGTGAATTATCCGGTTGATTTGATAGAATTGGAGGACTGGAGCGATGGTGGCTCTATTATAAATTATTGGGTCAAGCGGCCGCAAACCGGCGAGGGGAGCGTTTCTTTTGAGGGCGTGATTTTGGGAGCTTTTAATTCCGATAAGGGGCGGCTTGTTTCATTAAAATTTAAGGCGTTGAAAGAGGGGATCGGGAGCATATCATTCAGTCCGTCGTCCCAAATTCTTTTGCATGACGGAAAAGGAACAAAAGCAAGATTATCTACAAAAGGCTTGGATTTTGAAATTGTTTCAGGCAAGCCGTTTTTACCCTCTATAATAATAGAAGACACAGAGCCACCCGAGCCGTTTTTACCGATTGTTGCCCGCGACCCGAATATTTTTGGCGGAAAATGGTTTTTGATTTTTGGAACAAATGACAAGGGGTCGGGAATTGATTATTATGAAGTTATAGAAACAAATTCGTTTTGGGCATTGCGCAAGGCAGAGCCGAGGAGAGCCGAAAGCCCCGAGCTTTTGGAAGACCAGTCGTTGCAGAGTATAATTAGAGTAAGGGCGGTTGACAAAGTAGGCAACGAACGGCTGGCAGAATTGCCGGCAAAATATCTGGCGCCTTTTGTTTGGTATAAAAACTTTGCTGTTTGGATTATTATTTTGCTTTGGCTGATTGCTTCGGCAGGCATCGGGTTTGTGGTTTGGAGAGGAATTTTTCTTCCCCCTTTGGAAAAGGGGGATTAAGGGGGATTTAATAATAGTTCCCCTCCTCGGAGAGGAGGAGTTAGGGGAGACTTAATAATCGAGCTTTGCTTGCTAATATCCAAACGCCTATCGGCGATTATTAAATCCCTCCTGCCCTCCCATATCCCTCGGGAGGAACTTGCTGCGGTGTTTAGTGTTAATATTAGCGGTCTTTAGTGTATTCCTATGAAACATAAACTATCAATTTTTTTCAGCGCGATATTTTTATTTTTCGCGCTTCCGGCGGCGGCCCATGCCGCCAGCTTGTATTTGTCGCCATCTTCCGGAACTTATACTGAATATGATAATTTTAGCGTTACGCTTTATGCTTCCAGCACAGACGAAAAGATGAACGGGGCCGCGGCAAACATTTCTTTTCCAACAAATTTGCTGAATGTAAACTCTATTTCAATTACTGGTTCGCTTATTGATTTTTGGGCAGAAGAAGTCAGTTATTCAAATACAACCGGAATAATAAATTTTGCCGGCGTTGATTTGGGGGGCGGATATCTTGGTTCTGCCGCAAAACTCATAACAATCAGTTTTAACGCGGTTGCCGACGGAACAGCTAATGTAACATTCAATTCCGGCTCTGTTTTGGCAGATGACGGATTGGGGACCGAGATTTTAACAGATATGATCAGCGGAAGTTATCTTATAAATCCTTATCCTCCACCTTCTGCGCCAACAATTTCTTCCAATACTCATCCCAGTTCCGCTGTCTGCTATGGAAGCAATGACCCATCTTTCACTTGGACCAATCCCGGCGGCATAACAGGCGTCCGCAGGGATATAAACCAGACAGCCGACAGCGAGGCATCAACATCCGTTGCAACAGCATTCAGCTATTCAGCCACAGATATTGCTGATGGCAAATGGTATATTCATGTGAGTTTAGAAAATATCGGTGGTTGGGGCTCGACAGCCCATTATGAGTTTAATATTTGCACTCCTTCGCCTCCTGCCGCGCCGACAGTTTCTTCCGACACGCATCCTAATGGCGAAGTTTGCTACGAAAACAACGATCCTGTTTTAACTTGGGATATAGACACAACAGAGCCGGATAAAACAACAGCAGTGTACGCGCTTTTAGACCAAACAGCCGACAGTACTCCTGCAACATCTATTGGAAAGGTGGAAACATTTTCTGCCAGCAATAAAGTCAATGGCACATGGTATTTTCATATTCGCTTGGCAAATGAAGGCGGCTTGGGAGCGATAACGCATTATAAACTTCAAGTGTGTATGCCGGACCTGCCTGTGGCGCCGACAGTCACTTCGCCGACACATCCTGTTTCAGATACATGGTACGAAGCCAATGACCCGCAGTTTGATTGGACAAATCCTTCCGGCATAACTGGCGCCCGCGTATTGATAAATCAAACATCTGATAGCAATCCAACAACATCTGTCGGAGTGGTAGAAACATATTCGGCAACCGATGTTGCGGTTGCCGAATGGTATTTTCATGTCCAATTGCAGAATGTCAGCGGATGGGGCGGAATAGCGCATTATAAATTTAGGATAAACGCGGGATGCACCGCTTGCCCGGATTGTCCGTCTTGCCCTGTTTGCGCACCCTCTACCGGTGGCCTAACCAGATGGGATGCCTGTTCTGTCTGCGCACCGACAGAAGTTGAATGTCCGGTTCCTGTGGCATGCGCGCCGACAGAAGTTGAATGTCCGAAAATAGAACCCATTGTTTGCAAACCAACTGAAAAAGAATGTCCAAAAACAAAATGCCCAGTCAGCAAGCCGGAAGTAAAGACTGAATATAGAGATATTATAAAAGAAAAAATAAAATTTATTATGGTTCCCCAGGAAGGGGAGGTCGCTGGGCAAATAGACCATTATAGAATACGGATAGATGAGATGCCAATTATAATATTAAGTCCGGAAGAAGCCCGATCTTTTGAGCCACCCGCTATGGGTCCCGGAGGGCATGCTATAATAATGGAAGGAATAGACGGCGTCGGCAGAATAATGACAAGTTCAACAATGGAGTTTTTTGTTGAAGAGCCGGAAGTGATTACTAGAGAGAAGGTGAAGGAAGTTTTTGTCGTCCGCGAGGTTGTCTATTGGATTACAATAATTATAGAAGCGCTAATAATTTTGTATTTTATTTTCAGACGTTTCTTTTTTAGGTGGTAGTCAGATATGTCTTGATTAAGACAAAACACCGCAACAAGGACGTAGGGAACGCATATATGCGTTCCCTACAAAGACAAAACACCGCAACAAGGACGTAGGGAACGCATATATGCGTTCCCTACAAAGACAAAACACCGCAGAAAGTTAGCGGTACTTAGTCCCATATTAGCGGTCTTTAGTGTGTTCATATGCAAATAAAAATAAAAAAAAATACTGCAACGTCTTTTCTCCTCGGGCTTTTTGTATTGGCAATATTCATATTCACCGCTCCGTCGTCTATTTACGTCGGCAGGAGCGGGGAAATTGTGGCCACGGCCTATGCTTGGGGCGCGTCGGGCTCCATGGGTTTTTCGGTTTACCCGATACTCGGGAAGCTTTTTTCGTATTTGATTCCTTTTGGAGAATTTGCCTTCAAGTTGAATATTTTTTCCGCCTTTTTGGGTGCCTCGGCAATCAGCGTTTTATTTTTAATATTCAGAAAACTGCGGATAGATTATTGGGCCGCTTTGGCCACCGCCTTGTCCGTGGCTTTTTCCAGCGCCATTTGGTCGCACTCAAATATAGCCGGCGCGCGCCCATTGTCTGCCCTGCTGTTTGTTTTGGCGATTTTATTTTTTTTGCATTGGCTTGGCGCGAAAGAAAAAAAGCATTTTTTTTCACTCCGTGCCCTCTTGTGGGGCATACCGGCGGTCGCCTGTTTTTTGGGCGCCATTGCGCAGGCGGGCTGGGGCGAGTCGGCTGTCCAAAGCCCTTCCATATTATATGCGCTGAAAGAATCGGCAAAATCGCTGGCAAATGAATTTGCATTTTTCGGCTTTTTGTTTGTATTGGCAGGGATGTTCATAGCGTTCAAACGTTTTCGTGGCTGGTTTTTTGCCGGGCTTGGCGCAATACTTTTGGCTTTGGTTTTGCCGGCAGTTTTTAAAAATAATATTTTTTATGTATATTCTTTGCCTGCTGTTATTATGATGTCTGTTTTTTTGGCTTTTGGCTTGGATGTAGCTGTCAGATATTTAAAAAACAGCTTGAAAATTCAGCCCCTTTTTGCGTCATTGCTCGCTTTGCTTCTGCCGGTTTTTGTTTTTGGCGCGCATTTTAGCGATTTGAATAGAAGGGATTATGTCCTGCTTCAAAAAACAGCGGATTTTATTTTGGAATCGCTTCCGAAAAATAGTATTTTTATCACAGAGAGCGATACTCTGGCGAGCGCGTTTTTATATCAACAGTCAGTTTTGGGAGAAAGAAGCGATTTGACGTTAATAAGCGGAAAATTATTTAGCCATTCTTGGTACAGAGAGGAAAAAAAGATAGAATTGGAAGCAAAAAGAAAGGCATACGCTGATAATCTTTTTGATTTGGCCGTTTTAAATAAAGAGGGTGGCGTTTTTTTGGCGCACGTCTCGCTTCCTGATTTGGAAAAAAATTATAAGCTTTTGCCTGCGGGATTGGTTTATCAGGTTGCGGATAAAGATGAAAAAGAGAGTGTGGCAAGCGTTATAGAAAACAATGTAAAGTTTTGGCAGGCGCCAGATTTCACTTTTCTTATGGATGCAAAGCTGGATAAAGAAATTTTAAATAAAGAATTGGTCGGGCTGTATATTATGGGCGTGAATAATTTTGGCGCTTATCTGGTCGGTAGGGGAAGTATGGGTTATGTAAAAGAGGGGATAGCATATTTTGAAAAATCTTTAGAGATAAGAGAGAATGGAAGCGCGCTTCAGACCCTTGTAAAAATATACAGTGCCCTGGGAGAGTCGGAAAAAGCGCTGGAGTATGAGCAAAGATATCGGGGGTTATAACGATCCTTGTCTTTTTTCCTCTCTCTTGTAATTAAGGGGGAGGCGAGGAGGGGGGGGGATTCTCCGTCCTCTTCTTCCCAGCAATATATCAATCTTTTTTATGATAATATTATTAAAAATAATAATTGTAGGATATTACGCGGGAATTTTTATTGGCGCCGCCGCCGGATGCGCGATTGTTTTTTATGGCGCCAAAAAAGAGGATCCGCAGATTGTAATCCGGAATATCGCGCGGCTAAAAAAGCTGGCAAAAGGGAAGAAAAAATTTTCTGTTCCCGCCGGTATCGGCTGGCGCGGTTTTGCATTAAAATTTTTTTATGTTTTAGGCTATGCTTTGCTTGTTCTGTCCCGCTTATTATTTTTCTTTGTTTGTGCAATAATAAAATTCATTTTTTTTGTTATCAGCGAAATATATCAAGAGATTATCGCTGGATGCAGGCGGAAGCTGAATAAAAAAAAGGTTGGACATCCCGTTCCTGCGACTCCTGCGGATGAATCTTCTTTTACTCGGAAGATGATTAATAGGCGGTAG
Source organism: Patescibacteria group bacterium (assembly GCA_018895765.1). Lineage (GTDB taxonomy): Bacteria > Patescibacteriota > Patescibacteriia. Next base: position 1,569 of record JAHINX010000043.1, on the reverse strand, counting down.
ATAATCCACTAATGGCGGTAGCCTCCTAAAGATTAAGCGCCGACTAAAGTCGGGTAAATATAATTATTATTTACCGGGCTTCAGCCCTTTATACTCCACGAATTGCGACGAATGGAAGAAACGGGCGGTAGCCCGCGAATAATCACGAATGAAAGCCCCCGCAGGGGATTTTTTTTCTCTTTTTTCCTCCCCTTTCCAAGGGGAGGCTAGGTGGGGGATTATCTTCCTCCCCCTTAGGAGAAGGGGGACACAGGGGGATTATCTTCCTCCCCCTTAGGAGAAGGGGGACACAGGGGGATTATCTTCCTCCCCCTTAGGAGAAGGGGGATTCAGGGGGATTTAATAATAATTTATAAATCCTCCCCACGCGTCCTCCGAAGCTTTCTTGTCGTCCGTAGCTTTGGCGAAGGATGAAGCGAAGGAGGAACCCTCCTTTTCCAAAGGAGGGAGGAAGACGAAGACGAGAGAACCCTCCGCCTAATCTCAGCAGTGAAGTATTTTTCTACTACTGGGGCCGAAATGGCAATTTTTCTGTTATCCCGATTATCAAGGGGAAGAAAATGGAGGATGATTAAAAATTATGATATAATTATATAAAAGTATGCTGAAAAAATTGTTAATAACATTTGCTGCGATAACCGTTGTCGGCGCAACGCTTTGTTTTGTTTACCGCGGTAAAATTCGCGAGGCGATTTTGGAATCGCAAAAAAGCAATTTGCCTGAAGCTGTGAGCTATGCTCAGGCGAAGAAAAAAATGACTTTTATAAACGGAGAGATAGAAATGATGGAAATTATTTCGGTTGAAGGTGATCTGAAAATGAATAAATCAGAACCCCCCCTAACCCCCCCCTTGAAGGGGGGGGAAGGAGAGGACGCCTCGTTGCAAGAACAGGGAGATTTGCCTGAGAGTTTTAACCTCGCCATACCTTTTACTTCGCAAGCGCCGTTTGCGGTTTGGGATGAAATTCATAAAGAGACGTGCGAAGAAGCGTCTGTCCTTATGGCAGTGAGGTTTGTTTTAGGAGAAGATATAAAAAGTGCAAATGACGCGGAAGGCGCTATTTTAAAAATAGTAGATTGGGAAAAAATAAATTTTGGTTTTTGGAAGGACACAGATGCTCTAAAGACGGCAGAAATTTTACAAAATTATTTTGGCCTTAAAAATGTAGAAGTAAAATACGATCCCTCCATTGAAGATATCAAAATAGCAATTGCTTCCGGCAATCCGGTTATAGTTCCAGCCGCCGGAAGAGAACTTTATAATCCATATTATACTCCGCCAGGGCCCTATTATCATATGCTTGTTGTAAAAGGTTATACAAAGGACGGTGTCATTACCAATGATCCCGGGACAAAACGCGGAGCCGATTTTATATATAAAAATGATATTTTTTATAATGCTTTGCATGACTGGAACGATGGTGATGTTTTAAGTGGGAGGAAGGTGATGATAGTGGTGAAAAAATAAAAAATGAAAGATAAAAAATAAAAAACAAAAACATAAAAACGAAAAAATAATAATTAGTGAAAATTTTAGTAAAAATTTTCACACCAAATATTTTATATTTT
>JAHINX010000042.1 GCA_018895765.1 Patescibacteria group bacterium | reverse complement strand
TAAAGAAAAAAAAGTTTTTTCTAAAAAAGCCACATTTTTTTATTCCGCTTATTATCATTGTGGCGCTTATCGGATGGGCGGTTTATTCTAAGGTTACACAAAAGCCAACATTTAATTATGTCAAAGCAGAAAGAGGCACTATTGTTCAGGAAGTTAGTATTACCGGTAGAGTAAAGCCGGCAGAAAGCGTTGATCTAGCATTTGAACAGGGCGGGAAAATAAATAGAGTAAATGTTGGAATAGGAGATAAAGTGTACAAAGGACAAGTTCTTGCTGGATTAGATAATTCTATTCTTCTGGCACAACTCTCACAGGCAGAGGCAGATTTATCCGTGGCAGAAGCAAAGCTCGATGAGTTAAAAAAAGGAACCAGGCCGGAAGAAATACAGCTTGCCGAGACAGAATTGAATAGCGCCAAAACACAGGCAGATGTTGATTTGCAGAATGATTATGATGGCGCACTTACTGCGATACAGGAGGCGGTTGTAAAGGGCAAAAATGCAATTTTAGATTTGACTGATCTACAGTTTAAATATTTTACCGGAAATGAGCAGGATGACTTGGAAATTTCCGACGCCAAAAGAGATGCGGTTTTGTCGCTTTTGGGACAAGATAATGCTGGGCGGTTAGCAACGGAATCAATCAGCAAGCTTACAGGCGGGGCTTACGCTTCTGTTCAGACGGCAATACAAAATCAAACCCACGATAATATAGACAAAGCTCTTTCAGACACCTTGGACAGTTTGCAAAAAGTAAATTTTGCTTTAAACACAGTCCCTATAAAATCGGAATTTACAGCAACTGAAAAGAGCGATCTTTCTACTAATAAAACAACCATTGGCGCAAGCGTCACGACTGTTTCTTCAAAAGAACAGGCAATTGCATCGCAGAAAGTGACAAACACAAATAATATACAATCCGCCGAAGACAGCCTCGCATTAAAGAAGGCCGGTTCTACATCGGAACAAATTGTTGCAGAAGAGGCAAGGGTGAGATCGAGTGAAGCTAGCGTTCAAAATATAAGAGCACAAATCAATAGAACGGTTATATATTCACCAATAGCGGGAGTTGTTACAAAACAAGATGCCAAAGTAGGTGAAATTGTTTCTGCTAACACAGTTGCTATTTCTTTATTTTCCGCTTCCAATTTTGAAATAGAAGCATATATACCAGAAGTTGATGTATCAAAGGTAGCAAAAGGCGACAGCGCGGCCATAACTCTAGATGCTTATGGTAGCGATGTAGACTTTATGGCAACAGTCACCTCTATTGAACCGGCAGAAACAATAATAGAAGGTGTTGCGACCTACAAAACAGCTTTGCAATTTAATGATAATGACAGTAGAATCAAATCCGGTATGACGGCAAATATTGATATTCAAACAGAGCAAAAAGATAATGCGTTAAAAATTCCGGCGCGCGCTGTTTATACAAAAAACGGAAAAAGATATGTAGAAATTTTGGACGGTGATGTTAAAAAAGAAATTGAAGTAAAAACCGGAATCCGTGGGTCAGAGGGAGATATAGAAATCACCGAGGGGCTAAGCGAAGGGCAAAAAATCATCATTTAATTATTCTTGATATTTGGAGAGCTGGATGAAAATTGTTATATTGTTAAATTGTTATATTGTCACGGCTCCCCCGAAAATCGGGGTCGCCGATTATTATGCAGAGCTGATTTATGGCAACATAATATAATAAGCGAACGAGTAAAGTGAGTGGGCGCCAGCAATATAACAATATAGCCATATAGTAATATTTTTATGTTGATTGAAATAAAAAATCTCACAAAAATATATAACGATGAATCGGAAGATGCAAAAACCATCGCGCTTGATGGCGTTTCTTTTGATATAAAAAAAGGAGAATTTGTAGCTATTATGGGTCCGTCCGGTTCTGGTAAATCAACATTACTTCATATGTTGGGTTTTTTGGATAGGCCGACAAGTGGATTATACGAATTTGATGGTAAAAGAATTGACGAATACAATGAAGACCAGATTGCGCATTTGCGTAATAAAAAAATGGGCTTTGTTTTTCAAATGTTTAATCTTTTACCAAGGACAAGCGTTTTGGACAATGTTAAACTTCCGTTGATGTATTCAGACGTCAAAGAAAGAGAATGGACTGATCGCGCTAAAAAAGCAATCAAATCAGTTGGCCTGGAGCATCGTATGAATCATGAACCATCGGAGTTATCTGGTGGAGAAAAACAGCGTGTTGCGATTGCCCGCGCGCTTATAAATGAGCCGGAGGTTATTTTTGCCGATGAGCCGACAGGAAATTTGGATACAAAATCAGGCAAGCAAATTATGGAAATATTAGAGGATCTAAATGATGAAGGACATACGGTAATTTTAATTACGCATGAGACCTATACTGCGGAACATGCAGAGCGTATTTTATTTTTGCGGGATGGACGTCTTGAATCAGATAGAAAAGTAGAACATAGAAAGCGCGCACATGATGAGTTTAAAAAATAATATATGAAATTAAAACCTACATTTGAAATTGCTATAAAAGCATTACGTACCAATAAATCGCGTAGTGCGCTTACTATTTTGGGTATTGTTATTGGTATTACGTCAATTATGATGGTTATGGCACTTGGCAAAGGTGCACAGGACTTAATACTTGGCGAGATTCAAGGTATTGGCTCAAAAACAATTGATGTTGCCCCAGGACGCCAACCAGAAGGTTTTAGCCAGACGGGTATGTTGGATGCGCTTTTTAGTGATTCTCTTACCTTGCGTGATGTTGAGGCATTAAAGAAAAAAGCAAACGTCCCAAATTTGGCAAAAATTATCCCTTTGGTTTATGGGAATGAAACTTTATCTTATGGAAATGAAGTTTATCGCGGAACTATCCTTGGTTCCTCAGAAGGTATTTTTGATATCTACAACGCTTATCCATCAGAAGGGACGCTTTTTACTAGTGATGATGTTTTGGGACTTTCGGATGTTATAGTTATAGGGAACAAAATAAAAGAGGAGTTGTTCGGTATATCGGATGCAGTTGGTGAAAAAATTAAAATAAAGGGTAAAAATTATAAAGTTATAGGCGTTTTACCAAGTAAGGGTGAGGCAAGTTTGATGACTCTTGATGAAATGGTAGTCATGCCATATACAACTGCGCAATCTTATATTTTGGGAATTAAGTATTTTAATGAAATACTTATTGAGGCAGATACAGAAGAAAATGTTGATAGGGTGGTGAAGGACATTGAACTCACTTTGCGAAGTATGCACGGTATTACAGATCCAGATAAAGACGATTTTTATATCCATACCCAAGAGGATATGTTGGAATTAGTTGGGACTGTAACTAATGTATTAAAATTTTTCTTGGCGGCTGTTGCGGCAATATCACTTTTGGTTGGTGGTGTTGGAATTATGAATATAATGCTTGTTTCGGTTACAGAGCGAACTCGTGAAATAGGTTTGCGAAAAGCAATAGGAGCAACAGAAAAAGATATTTTGACACAATTTCTTATGGAATCTGTTGCGCTAACTTTAACAGGTGGAGTCATCGGAATTATTTTAGGGACTGGATTTTCTTTTCTTTTGGCATATGGTCTTAGTTATGTACTTGGTTCGCCGTGGCTTTTTAGTTTTCCACTTGATGCCGCGCTTTTGGGAGTTGGAGTTTCTGCTTTTGTTGGATTAATATTTGGAATATATCCAGCGCGCAAAGCTGCGCGCAAGAGTCCAATTGAAGCGCTACGTTACGAATAGAAAAGTAGCATGTAGTAAGTAGTAGGTAGTATGCAAATATCGTGTCCGTCAACTGACGGGCATTTTTTATTCAACGCCTCAACGACAGCTCTTGTTGAGGCGTTGAATGGTGTATTTAAAAACCACACTTTTTTCAGCGTTCGCTGGATTTTACCCCGTTAGAAAATAGCACTGCCTAACGGGGTTTAGCGTTGTTCTTATTTCGGGTAATTTTTCCTCTAACGCCTCAACGAGAGCCACTATTGAGGTGTTGAATATTTCTTTTTTTTATATGATATAATAAAATTATAGGTTGTTTTAAAAATCAAAAAACATAAGAAAATCGACCAGTTGATATACTATAAAATTATGCCAAAAATAAATAAAAAAATTACAAGGCCATATTACCATAACTTCATATTGAAAAAATCAGGGTTGGTAGCTATTGCAATTTCCGCGCGCTGTAAATCCAGAAAACAATTGAAAGGTAATATTGACGAGGATTTGCGCATAGAAATTAATGGATTGCAATGCAGAGAAATTGAACATAGTAAATATATACAACTTTTCAATACTCCGTCAGCATTTAATGGTTCAAAATTAAGAGGCCTAAAAAAGACGGTTATATTTTTGACTGTTTTGACCAAAGGTCAGCATTCAGTAGGTTTAATTCCGAAGACAAGCGCTTTTGTTGAGAATATAGAAATTCGCAATTTAATTGCAGAGCAGCAGCCGAGATTAAATATAGAAGAGCAAGCAGAAGACGGGGATCGGAGGCCGTGGTATACATTTGTTTTAACAGGTTTGCCATTAAATAAATTAAGCGCGGTATTTACTGTTCAGAAAAGATTTTGGGACAGCGATGATATCAAAATAATAGTGAATGAAAAAGTAAAAAAGAATGCGCGAGGAGGAAAATATAAATTTTGGTATATTATCGGAGGCATATTTGGGTGGTTAATATTTAGAAAAAAAGGAGAAATTAGAAGAGTAGAAATCGATTTTAGAGAGTCGTTAGATAATGGGATACATTATATAGAAATTTATGCTGATCGCAAACCAATTTTGCATAACATTTCTTTTGATTTAAGTTATTATGAGACAAAAGCAGAAAAAAGAGCTACAAATATCATACGAACACATTCTAAATTTATTAAATCAGCAGCAAAGGAGTTTAATGTTAATCCTATTATAGTCGGGGCTGTTATTTATCAAGAACAATCCACAAATGTAAATTTTATTGACGCTCTTACCGATTATATAGGCGGAATCTTAAATTTAAACACTTCCATCGGTATTGGTCAGATAAGAGTAAAAACCGCCGAAGCCCTGGAAAAAGAATATGCGCAACTTAGTATAGCAGTCCAAAAAAATATTTTTATAGATTTAACTCCAATTAGGGTTGAACGATTAAAAGATCCATTAATAAATATCAGATATGTAGCCGCGAAACTGCATTTCAGTCAAAAACGATGGGCAGATGCCGGTTATAATATTTTAAATAAGCCAGAAATACTTGGCACGTTATATAATATAGAAGACATAAACAATCCGATTAAGCCACATGACAAGCCAAAAGCCAATAAATTTGGAGTTGGCGTTAAATCTAATTACAATAAAATTAAAAAATTGTTGGGATTATGAAATGGGTGGGATGGAAAAAGATGATAATTTTGACGGGAATTGGCATTTTTGGATTGTTTTTTATTTTAACAATTTTAATTTATAAATATTCTTATATTGATGACAAGCAAAAAGCTGATGCAATCGTGGTATTGGGAGCGAGCCAATGGGATGGAAAGCCGTCTCCTGTATTTCGCGCGCGTTTAGACCATGCCCACGAATTATATAATGAAAAGTACGCGCCACTTATAATTTTGACTGGCGGGATAGGGGATGGAGAAAAATTTTCCGAATCATACGTGGGAACAATATATCTTAGCAATAGAGGAATCCATGAAAAAGATATTTTGATTGAGGAAAAAGGCAGAACATCCTGGCAAAGTTTAAAAAATGTAGCTGAAATAATGCGAGAGCGCGAGATCGATTCTATAATTTTAGTGAGCGATGGATTTCATCTAATGCGTTTGCAAAAAATGGCAAACGATTTAGGAATCAGAAATTTTATCTCTGCGGCAAAAGAAAGTCCGGTTTCTAAAAACAAGTTTATAAAATTTAAATATGTGGTGCGCGAGGCCTTTGTATTTTTAATGTATATTTTATTTAAGATTTGACACTTAACACTTAACGTCGCGCTTTTTGTAAAATTGTTTCAAAGTTTTATGCAAGAATTGAATGTTTTGACTTGCTCGTTGTATTTATCAGCGAGGGCTTTGGCGGCATCGTAGATGCTATTGTATTCTAAAAGGATTGCATTATATTGGTCAACTTTTTTGTTATAGTCTTCTTTTGAAATTTGTTTTTTTGTTTTCAATCCTTCCTTTATTGTAATAATTTGATTTTTTAGGTTTTCAAGTTCCGCGTCATATTCAGTAATTTTTTCTTTAAGTTTTTCGTCAGGTCCCGGACAATCGGAAAGCGGTTTGCCAAAATGCTGGACTGCCATCCAAGTTTCTTTACCCTGATAAGTTCCTTTTAAAACGGCAATCCCGATTTCCGTATAACTTGAATTTAATATATTTTCTTTGTGGCCGGGGCTTGCCATCCAGCCGTTTACGAGAGCCTCATCATTTTTAAAATTTCCCAAGGCTAAGTTTTCCCCGATAATTATATATTCATATCCTTCTTTATCTACCCAATATCCGACGTCTTCTCCTGTTGGCGAATTATGTTCAAAATATTGGCGAGCAAACATGTCTTTTGCCTTAAGGAGGGCCGAGGTGTTTAGCTCATTATTTTGTTTTAAGATAGTTTCGCCATTTTT
>JAHINX010000041.1 GCA_018895765.1 Patescibacteria group bacterium | reverse complement strand
CCTCAGAGCTTACTTCAGATGACGGAGTGCTTTATGGAATTAACAGGCATAATAATAGCTTAATTATTTTTGATAGATTTAGTTTGCAAAATGCGAATGCCATTGTTTTTGCAACTTCTGGTGCTGGAAAAAGTTATGCTGTGAAATTGGAGGTTTTGCGTAGTTTAATGCTTGGTATAGACGTTATAATTATTGATCCAGAAATGGAGTATAAGCACCTATCTGATGCTGTCGGCGGAACATACATTAATGTTTCTTTGGCCTCAGAATCAAAAATAAACCCTTTTGATTTGCCAAAAGCGATCGGCTCGCAAATTTCTACGGAAGATATTATTAGAAGCGCGGTTATCACGATAAAAGGCCTTTTACGGATTATGTTAGGGGCGGCAGGCAAAGGCGGACAGCGGACGCTTACATCAACAGAGGACTCTGTCCTAGACCGTGCGCTTTTAGAAACTTATGCAAAAAAGGATATAGTTGCTGGCGCCGATATAACAAAAATGGAGCCACCAATCATGCAAGATTTGCTTGATATTTTGGAGGGGATGGAAGGCGCAGAAGACTTGGGTACCAGATTAAAAAAATACACGGAAGGCACATTTGCGGGGCTTATAAATTCTCCGACTACGGTTGATATAAATAATCAATTGGTTACATTTTCTGTCCGTGACTTGGAAGACGAGCTCCGGCCGATAGCAATTTATACGATTGTAAATTTTATTTGGAATACCGTCCGCTCTGAAAGCAAGAAAAGAGTGATGGTGATTGACGAGGCTTGGTGGCTAATGCAACACGAGGATAGCGCTAAGTTTATTTTTGCTCTTGTAAAAAGATGCAGAAAATATTATTTGGGTATTACGACCATTTCCCAGGATGTAAATGATTTTTTGCTTTCTCCGTATGGACAGGCAATTGTAACAAACTCTTCAATGCAACTTTTATTAAAACAATCGCCGGCAGCAATTGATTTGATTCAAAAAACATTTTTATTGACTCAGGGCGAGAAATATTTGCTTTTAGAGTCCGGAGTGGGCGAGGGCATCTTTTTTGCCGGCAATAAGCATGCGGCAATAAAGATAGTCGCTTCTTATGCCGAAGATCAGCTTATCACGACAGACCCTAAACAGCTTCTGCAGATTGAAGAAGAAAAAGACGAGTTTAAAAAGAGTATGGAGAAGAGAGAGTAATTGTCATATGGCTATATTGTTATATTGTTGCGGCTCACGCTGTTCGCCGATTATATTATGCAGAGTTGATTTATGGTAATATAATATAAATAAGCGAGCAGGCTTGTCATTCGTAGCTTTAGCGAAGAATGAAGGCGAGCGCCAGCAATATAGCCATATAACACTATAACAATATATAAATGCTTGAACGTATTAAACAATTTTTTCAAAAAAATAAAAAGCTAATTTTGATAATATTAGCAATAATTTTGATTTTACTTATTATTATTTTTTCTATTCCGTGGAAAAAGGCAGAAAAAGAAACCGCGCCGACCAGCACAATTCGCGGAGCCGACATTGCTGAACAGCCGACAATTGTAAAAGGGGAATTGACTGCAAGAGATAAAGAGACATCGAGCGTCTCAATCGTGGCAAAAAATTTTGTAGAAATTTATAGCAGTTATTCAAACCAAAGCAATTATGCGAATATAGAAGCGGCTCTATCGCTGGCCTCTATTGCATATAAAAATGAGTTACAGAATCTATTGAAAACTAGCCGGGCAAACTATAAGCCAGGAGAGGTTTATGAAGGCGTAACTACTGTCGTTCTGAGTAATGTTACCGAGAATCTAGACGAAACAAAGGGTATTGCCACTTTGCTCGTGAAGACCCAGAGAAAAGAATCGCAAGAAACCCAAGCCAATTATAAAATAAAATATCAGGACATTCGTGTAAGCTTGGTTAAAGAATCTGGAGTATGGAAAGTCAGTAACGCAAAATGGATAGAGTAAAGAGGATTTTTTCCTCCCTCTTGTACCCAAGGGGGAGGTTAGGAGGGGGATTTAATAATTTACCCCACCCGAATGAGCAAGAAAAATTTTGATTATGCAAGGAGGCTCACGAGCAATTTTCAAGATTATTTTTTTCCAAAAAATTGTTTGAATTGCGGAAAAGAGGGGAGTTGGCTTTGTGAAAGCTGTATTAACAGCTTATTTTTTATGGATGCAAGATTTTGTCCGTTTTGCGGAGCGCTTTCGGATATACACGCGGTTTGTAAAAAATGCGAGAAAGAAATCGGCATAAGCGCGGTTTTTTCACTTTTCAAATATAATGATTCTTTGGTGCGGAAAATTATTAAAAATTTTAAATACCGATATATAAAAGATATTGGCTACGAACTTGAGCCGATTTTTAGAAAGTTTATTTTTAAATATAAAAATTTAATTGATTTTGAAGATGCGGTTTTAATTCCCGTTCCGCTTCATCCGCGAAAAGAAAAAGAAAGGGGATTTAATCAGGCGGAACTTCTTGCAAATATAATTTCTGAAATACTTAATATTTCGGTAAATGCGAAATGTGTTAAAAAATGTAAAAAAACAAAAAATCAAGCAAAGCTTGATACAGATGAGAGACTTAAAAATCTTACTGGCGCTTTTCGGCTTATAGGAGATGCGCCGAAAAAAGCAGTTATTGTTGACGACGTTTTTACAACTGGGGCAACTGTGCGCGAAATTACTAACATCCTTCGCTCCGCCGGCACGGAAAAAATACAAATTATAACTTTTGCTCGTGGATAGCGCCTGTTATCTATAAAACCACTCTGTCATTCTGAGTCCGAAGGGCGAAGAATCTCATCATTTCTTGTTATTCCGTATTTAATGCGAGATCCAGATTTTTTACTCCAAATGTATTTTTTGGAGTTCGGTGTCTAAATATTCTCGTAGGCGGGGATGTTTTTTTAGTTTGAGGTCTTCCGCTAAAATTTCTTTCGCGCTATTTTGCGCTTTTTTTATTAAAAACATGTTATTCATATCTGCTAGGCGGAATTCTATTTTACCAGATTGTTCTTTTCCATAAATTTGTCCGGGTCCGCGCAGTTGCAGGTCAATCTCTGCCAGCCGGAAACCATCATTTATATTTTCCATTTCTTTTAGCCGGCGCGTTGGCGCATCAGTAGGAAAAAGCAAACAATATGATTGGTGCTCTCCGCGCCCTACGCGCCCTCTAAATTGATGAAGCTGGGCAAGTCCGAAGCGTTCAGCGCCTTCTATCATCATAATTACGGCATTTGGCACATCAACGCCCACTTCCACAACAGAGGTGGAAACTAATATTTTTATTTTATTGTTTTTAAAATCCTGCATCACTTCTTCTTTTTCTGCGGATTTTAATTTACCATGCAAAAATCCAATATTTATATCAGGAAAAACCTTTTCATTTAATTTTTTATATTCTTCTGTCACCGATTTTACTCCAAGTTTATCCGACTCATCTATAAGCGGGCAGATTACGAAGGCCTGCCGACCTTCATCAACCTGTTTTTTTATAAATTCATAGGCTGGAAAGCGTTTTTCCGGTCCGACTACGATTGTTTTGATTGTTTTTCTTCCTTGCGGAAGCTCATCCAAAAGCGATATATCAAGGTCGCTGTATTGAATTAAGGAAAGCGTCCTCGGAATTGGAGTAGCCGTCATTGAGAGTAAGTGAGGATATCTGTCGCCATCTTGGCAGGATGAAAGCCGGGCTCTTTGCTCTACTCCAAACCTGTGTTGTTCATCAATTACGGCTAAGGCAAGATTTTTAAATTTTATATTATCTTGAATGAGCGCGTGCGTACCGATAATTATATCAGAATTGCCGGCGATAAATTGAGAAAGCTGTTTTTTATTAGTAATTAGTAATTCGTAATTAGTAATTTTATTGCCTCGCGTCACAAGTCCGATTTTTATATTTGGGAATAATTCGCAAAAAGTATCATAGTGTTGTTTTGCCAAAATTTCTGTTGGCGCCAAAAGCGCGGATTGTAGTTTAGAAAGTGCGCAATTATACATTGCAATGCCCGCTACAAGCGTTTTACCGGAGCCGACATCTCCATTTAGAAGCCGATTCATTGGGTAGGGCTCCATAATATCCTGCAATATTTCCCAGGATGATTTACGCTGGCAAAGTGTAAGTTTAAAAGGAAGTTTGGCGATAAGGTCTTTGGTTTCTTTTTCATAAAAAATAACCGGATATGATTTTTTATTTTTCAGTTCATTTTTCAGCCAAAAATTTTTTAGTTGATTTAGGAAAAGTTCGTCAAATGCCAGCCGTTCTCTTGCTCTTTGGCATATTTCCATTGAAGTGGGGACTGTGTCCTTCGTAGCCTTTGGCGATGAAGGAAAATGAATATTCAAAATCGCATCTCTTATCCCAAGCAGGTTATTTTTTGCAATTATTTCTTCGGGCAAGCTCTCTTCCAAAAAATCAATAAATGGAAGCGCGAATTTTATTGCTGTGCGCACCTGCTTTTGGGAAACGCCATAGGTCAGTGGGTAGATAGGCACGATTCTTCCGCAATGTGTTGGATTTTCGCTTACTTTTTCATATTCTGGGCTGACAAGCTCGTACGAAGAATTTGTCTTAGCGACAAGAAAAAATTCATCCCCGGGATTTATAATATTTCTATCTTTCAGATACCATTGGTTAAACCAGACGGCTTTTATTATTCCTGATTCATCATGAAGAATGACCTCGGTTATTTTTTTATGGGTTTTTGGGCTTTTAAAATTTCTGATAGAATCCACGGTTGCTTTTATTGTTGCAATATCATTAGGCCGTAGCTCTTTTATTTTTTTTATTTGGCTTAAATCCTCATAGCGAAAAGGAAAATGAAAAAGCAGGCCGCGGATTGTCGCAAGCCCCAGGTTTTTCAGTTTTTTTTGTATTTGCCGGCAATAAAAATTTATCTCCCCGACAGGTTTATTGAGTTCATCCATATAATCAGATTTTATATTAAAAAGAGGCATTTTTCAAGCATATGCCTTTTTGTCATTGCGAGCCCGTACTCGGGCGTGGCAAACTCACCATCTTTACGGGATCCCGATAAATAGAACCAGAACCAGATAAAATAATTTTTTCGCTCCTGTTGCGGACTCTACAAATAATTGCTCGCGGTAAAATCACCGAAATTTAGGCAACTCGTCCTCGCTCGCTCGGACTCGGACAACCTAAATTTTGGCTGCTCGCAATTATTTGCTTAACGAGTCCGCGGCCACAAGTCGCGTAAAAATTATTTTATCCGCTTCTAAAAATACAAGTAAGAGAGAGGGAAGGGAAACCCACCGCAAACCCCGACCGCCGCCCCTCAATGTGTCCCGATTACGGAACAGATTATTTATCAATTTTTGTCATTGCGAGGAGGTACTCCGACGTGGCAATGATAGAATGAGGAATTTGGCAACGTTTTTTTCGTGCTATTGATTTTTTTCTGATTTTATGCTATATTATCTATAATTGCTCTCGTAGTTCCCCGCCACTGGCGGGGCAAGCAACTGACCCCGCACTTAACCTTGTCCTCGTAGTTCAACGGATAGAACGCAAGATTGCGGATCTTGTAATACAGGTTCGATTCCTGTCGAGGACATAGTTAAATGCGGGGCACGTGCCACGCAAGATTGCGGATCTTGTAATACAGGTTCGATTCCTGTCGGGAGCACCATAAAAAACACGACATATGTCGTGTTTTTTAGTTAAATGTTAAATGTCAGGTGTCAGGTGTTATTTAAATCTTCAGCTTCCGTCCTATCAAATATGACAATGGCTCTTCTTTTCTATCTGGATTATTTTTAAGGTGTCTAGCGACAAATTCTTCCACTTCTTTCACGTCATAATTTTTTATCGGAACATATAGATCGGTTTTGAGAACATTTTTTAAATCCAGCCCGAGATTGTAATGGTTTTCCTTGTCTTCTTCTTTTACAATCCAGTAAGCTTGAAATTTATCCCAGGGGTATAAAATGTTATCCATTTTTACTCCATCTTGAAAAAGCTTGAATTCAACATCCTCAACTTTATTGTGAGATGAGAGAACGCTGATTAAAACAGCTAAAATAACAATAACGGCAAATAAAAAATTGCCGGTTATAACAGAATAGGCGAGTAAAAGTATGCCTAAAATAGCCGCGATAATATACCAATTTCGTCCGCGGGCATATTGCGGATATTCTGGCACTTTCCATTTTAGTTCTTTTTCTTCCATATGTTTATATTATATCATAAATTAAAAAAGTCTGCATAAAGCAGAATTTTTTAATACGGAGAGGGTGGGAATCTCACTGCTCGGGCTTCGCCCTGTGCTTTCGGAAACCTTCGGGTTTCCGAATAACTTTCCTCGGAATGTAGGGAAAAAACTTTTCCCTACCACCCTTTTGTTCGAACCCCACAAAACTATCAATAGTTCTTTTTTTCCCACTCAAAAGGTGAGAAAAAAAGAACTACGGAGAGGGTGGGATTTGAACCCACGGACCGCTATTAACGGTCAACAGTTTTCAAGACTGCCGCCTTCAACCGCTCAGCCACCTCTCCAAAATAAAATACAGTACGGAGAGGGAGGGATTTGAACCCTCGGAGGGCGTAAACCCTCAACACATTAGCAGTGTGTTGCTTTCAACCACTCAGCCACCTCTCCGCGCTATATTTTATATAATATATTTTATACCATATTTTTATTAAAATATCAAGTTCTTTATCGCTTCAGATAGGGTCTTGCTGTTTTCTGGGCTTAAGATATTAGTAAGCCCCAGTCGTTTTGCTTCATTTAGTCGTTTTTCTATCTGGCTAATTTTTCGTAGTTCTCCACCTAACCCTAGTTCGCCAAGAGCTACAAGATTTTTTGGCAGAACTTTATTCTTCATAGAAGATATAATTGCGAGGGCAACCGCAAGGTCAGCGGCTGGGTCTTGTATTTTTATTCCGCCGGCAATATTCAAGATTATATCATGCGAAGCACATTTAATATCTGTTCGCTGGTTTATTATCGTCGCGATTATATTAAGTCGATTTAAATCAAATCCCGAGGATTTCCTCATCGGGTTGCCGAATTGTGTGGGATTGGTGAGCGCTTGGACTTCCACTAGAAACGGCCTGTTCCCGCCCAAAGTGCAAGTTAGGACAGAGCCGGAAACATCGCTCTTGTTTTCCAAAAATGCGGCCGAAGGATTTGCCACTTCTTTTAAGCCATCGCCTGTCATTTCAAAGATTCCGACCTCGTTTGTATTGCCAAAGCGGTTTTTTACCGCGCGGAGCATCCGGTAATGCGACATTTTTTCACCCTCAAAATAAAGAACTGTATCCACCATATGCTCCAATAGTTTTGGTCCGGCAATATCTCCACCTTTTGTGATATGTCCTACTATTATTATAGGGATATTATCTTTTTTGGCGACCTCCATCAATTTTGCGGTCGCGGCTTTTATTTGCCCGACTCCGCCGAAAGAGCTGTCCACATCTTGTGAGGTTGCGGTTTGAATGGAATCGATAATCGCCAAAGCAGGACGATTTTTTTTGATAGTAGCGCAAACCATATCAGTATCGGTTTCGCCGAGATATTTTATATTTTCTGTTTTAATGCCTAACCGGTCAAAGCGAAGTTTTATTTGTTGGGCAGATTCTTCGCCGGAATTATAGATAACGTCGCGATGCGAATGCCCCGAATTACACTCGAATGCCTCGAAATCACTCGAATGGGAATCGCGATGCGAATCATTTATTTCTTTTTTCGTGTCATTCGTGTGCATTTGCATTTTTCGAGTCGCGTTTATGAATTTAGGATTTACGACTCTTTTTGGTTTTAGATGTTCTTGCTGAAAATTTATTATTATACCCAATTGCAAATTTGCATTTTCAAGGTATCGCTGGGTTTGATAATAATCCTTTTTATCTATAAAGTTTTTTGTTTTTAGCTCTAATAAAATTTTATTTTCAATTATAAAATCAGCAAAATTTGATTTTCTATCGGCAATCTCTATGGGTGTTTCACGTTTAAACTCTATTTTTTCTT
>JAHINX010000040.1 GCA_018895765.1 Patescibacteria group bacterium | reverse complement strand
TTCCCCATAGCAATTATGCTATGGGGCTGGCTGATTTTTGGCTACAACTTCGTCACTCATCGCTTACAGACCGCAGAGGGTATGCTCGCTCTTCGTTTCTCGTTTCGCTCAAAAATCAGTCAGCCAAATGGCAAGTTAATTCTTTTCCAGAGCCTTAGTGGGCAAAATACTATGGAAATGCATATAGCTATTTTTTCGGTTGGCATTTTGATTTTTCTCGCACATTTTTTTACCAAATTTTTCGAGAAAACAAGAATTCCCGATGTTTTGATGCTGGTTGTGATAGGGCTCATAATCGGTCCCGGTCTCCAACTCGTCTCCAGTAAATCCTTCGGACAAGTCGGCCACATATTTTCCGTGATAGCTCTGATAATTATTCTTTTTGAAAGCGGCTTGGGGCTTACTTTTTCCAATTTAAAAAAATCCGCGTTTCGCGGCATGAAGCTTGCCACGGTAAATTTTGCGGCTACGCTGATTGTTATAACATCCCTTTCCATGTGGGTATATAATATGAGACTTATTGAGGGGCTCATTTTAAGTTCTATTCTTGCCGCCACTTCCGCCGCCGTTGTTATTCCCATGATTGATAAGCTTAAACTGGCGCAAGGAACCAAAACCGCCTTGATTATAGAGTCCACTTTCAGCGATGTTTTATGCATAGTCATGACTTTGGGTTTTATGCAGATGCTGAAATATAATGAGATGCGTATTACAATGATGATTGGCGGGCTTATATCGTCTTTCCTTTTGGCGGCGCTTATCGGCGCGACAGCGGCTATATTTTGGTCCAATCTTTTGAGCAAGGTTAGAAGGCTTGATAATAATATCTTTTTGACTCCCGCTTTTGTTTTCGTCATTTACAGCCTTTCCGAAATGCTGGGCTATAGCGGGCCCATTTCCGCTTTGGCTTTCGGTATAATGCTGGGTAATATTGAAATTTTGCATCAAATTCCTTTCTTTGACAATTTTCCGGTTTTAAAACCCATTCAATTGAGTTATATCGAGAAATCTTTTTTCGGAGAGGCTGTATTTCTTCTAAAGACTTTTTTCTTCGTTTATATAGGTTTGTCCATTCAGATGACCCATTTTTCAGTGGTTTTGGCGGGATTTATATTTTCAGTGGTTTTATATTTTATAAGGGTTCCGGTGGTTAAATTGGCGACTGAAAGAATGGTTACGCAATTTGATTCCATTATCTCATCCATAATGGTTCCCAAAGGTTTGGTTTCGGCTGTGCTTGTGGCTGTGGTTGTTCAGACTAAAATAAACAATGCCGCCATTATGGAAGAACTTACATACTCAATTATATTGTTCACTATTGTCTTTACGACCATTCTTGTGTTTACGATTGAAAAAACCAAGGTTAAAGATTTTTACGCTTCTTTTTTTCAAAATCATGTATTGGAAGAACAGGAAGAAGAGCTCAAAGAGAATGCGGCAAATACTCTAAAACCGGAAAAAACTCCCCCTCCGCCGACTCAAATAATATAGTTAGGCTACAAGGTAATTCGGTAACATGGCAACAAGGAATAAAGAATAGTTTCCCCAAACCGCCCCCTTCACTACGACAAGTCGGAAGGGTAAACCGCTCTCTACCCTAAACCCTCTCCGCTATCCCCTGTTGTTTATTCTCCGCGCGGGCAGAATCTTGGAAGGTTTAACAGATATGTCGGAGCCGCCGCGGTTACTCCGAAAAATACTATGGGTTTTCCGCTTTTAATCAATTGCGGCGCGGTATTATTTACAAAAGTGGAACCGGTAGCAAAAATCATATCACACCATGCGATGCAGGAATCCGTTGCTTTCTCGCTTTTCACCCGCTTTTTATTTATTTTCTTGCCGATATTTTCAGCATCCATATCCGTTATATTGATTTCAAATTCAGATGAGAGCTTTTCCGCCAGTCTTGGTTGCAAGCCGCATAGAAAAATTTTCGGTTTTCCAAAGTTCTTTCGAATAAATTCACAGACATCTTTTGAACAAATAATTAAATCCTCATTTTTACAATGACGCGTTTTCTCAATTAAATTCAATTCTCTTAAAACAGCATTTAAAGAAGATACAAAAATCGCTCTTTGAAAATTATTTTTTAATTTCATGTTGATTATTTCATTGAGCTTCGCTTTAAAATTTCCGAACATATCAGAAAAAGCTACGCCTTTTGAATTTTTAAATTCAGCTTCAAGAAGGCGTTCTTTTCCTTTGATAATCGGATAGTCATTGTGCTCCGGGTTGCCAATAGCTTCTTGGGGAGTCAATGTTTTTGTTTTTATTGTGATATTTTCATTTGAAAAATCGTATTTATTTATAATATTTTTTGCTTTTTCTCGGATTATTTCAATGGTGTTTTCTTCCATATTCATTTATTCTCCATAAAAACATGTATTTTGTCAGGAGGCAGGGATACTTTGATTTCATTGCCTTCTTTAAAGAGCTTTTTCTCATCTTGCGCGGGAAAAGCTTTTATTTCAATAACACCTTCACGGCAGATCCCGTCCAAATCCGGTATTTTAACGAATAGTTCGCAAGAATTGCCGTTTTCAATGGTAGAAATAATTTTTCCTTTTAAAATATTTTCATCATCAGTTGAATCGTTTTTAAAAATAATTTTAATATCATCGGGCAGTATGCCGAAGTTTATTGTCTGCCCGTCTCTTATATTGCAATTAAGAGGCAGATGAAGAACATTGCTTGGGCATTTTATTAATATTTTATTATCTTGAATTTTATACTCTTTTACGGACGCCATATTACAAATTCCCAGAAATTCGGCCACCTTTTTATTTGTTGTTTTTTTGAAAATATCTTTACTTCGGCAGGAATGTTCTATTTTTCCGTCAATTATGATATGCACGCATTCAGATAATGCGAAAG
>JAHINX010000039.1 GCA_018895765.1 Patescibacteria group bacterium | reverse complement strand
TAAGAAAAAGGCAGCTCCAAAAAAGAAAAAAGTTTCTAAGAAAAAGGCAGCTCCAAAAAAGAAAAAAAAGGCAGCTCCAAAAAAGAAAAAAGTTGCTAAGAAAAAGAAAGTAGCGAGGAGAAAAAAATAGGCACCTTGAGCCCAAAAATACAATAAAAGCTTCCATAAGGAATTCCATGGAAGCTTTTATTTTTTAGCTAATTTTAGTATAAAATTATAAAAAAGAACCTTGTTTTATTTTTTCTCTTTCATCAGAATTAAAAATTTTTATATCCCCAAATTCTCCATCATATCCCGGGCGAATAAAAATATTTCCTTTACGTACTCTATCTACTGCTTCACCAACAATTTCACCAGCACATTTTTTTATTTCATTAATATTTTTATCAAGTAAAATATTAAATTCAGAGCCACACTCAGAAATTAATTTTTCATATAAAGAAACTACTTTTTTAGTTTTTACTCCTTGTCCAAAACACTCCGCAATAATTTCTTGTAACGGAATAATTGATTTGTAAGAAACAAATTTTTCTTTAATTTTATCCACATCCTCTTTTTTTTTGCCATCCGAAACTTTAGTGAAGGATGGTCTATCAGCTAAAGTTTCGATGCGGTGAGTTACTCCAATAGTTAAAGGACGTTTACACTTAGGACAAAGATAACTATTTTTCTTTGTTTCTTCCGGATCTAAAAAAATTTTGCAATTGCGATGACCGTCAAAATGATACTTCCCTTCTTCTGGAAAAAATTCTATTGTATGTAAAAATTTCTCACGATCTTTATGCTTTATTGTATTTACAATTTCATAATAATCCGGACGTGTTTTAAATTCAAAAACATTTGCTTCGCGTCCAAGTTTTTCCAGACTGTGCGCGTCAGAATTTGAAATCAAAATAATATCATCTAGCTGTGAAAGGCGCCAGTTCATCGCAGGATCGCTGGAAAGTCCCGTTTCAATGGCATAAATATATTTTGCATTTTCTCCAAATGCTTCTTCCAGAGAATCAAATCCGGACATGGAACCAAAAACAGCAAACCATGGCGTCCAAGCATGAGCAGGAATAACCATTGAATCGGGAGTTATTTCCATTGCGATTTTTAAAATTTCTTCACTGTCAATTCCAAGAATCGGTCTGCCGTCAGACGAAACATTGCATCCTTTAGAAATCAATACTTTGGTAAATTTTTTAGCCGTCTCTAGTGACGGCATCCACAAGCAGAGATGGATCCTTCTGCACTTGCCCCCTTTTTTATAAATACAGGAAATTTCTGTGGAAACTAAAAAACGGGTCGCATTCTCTGACCCTTTTAATTTATATAATCCCCTCTCGGCTGGTTCTAAATTTTCTTGTAACTCACGATACCACCCAGGATGAGTAAAATCGGCAGTAGAAACAATGTCTATACCCTTTTTCTCACACCACTTGGCAATATTTTCCGGGGTTAAACTCTTGGAACAAGCGCGGGAATATTTTGAATGAATATGTAAATCGGCAATATACTGCATAGGAAATGTATTATGTATCAAGTATTATGTATGGGGGAACTTTAATATAAATGTGTCCCACAGGGACACACTATTGCATAATACATGATACTTAATACTAAATTAAAATCTGCTCTGCAAATTTTAATTCTTCCGGTGTATTTACTCCAATACACTCCATCGGGCTGATTTCCAAAGAAGATATTTTTTGACCCTGTTCTATTGCCAGCCCCACCAAATCAGTCAAATAATATTCCTCTTGAGCATTTTTATTGGTAAGTTTTGATAAATTGGATAATATCCATGAAGAATTAAAACAAAATAAACTCGGGTTAAGCTCTGTAACCTTTTTTTCTTTTTCATCTGCATCGCGAAGTTCAACTATTTTTTTAATACTTCCGTCTTCACCCCTTATCACTCTGCCAAACCCCATAAAACCGGCGTATTCATTTTCAAAATTAGGAATTTTTATAGTCATCATTGTGAGAACAGGCCTTTCATTATTATGCAGTTCTAAAAGATTATCTATAGTTTCCGGTTTTATATTTGGCATATCTCCATATAAAACTACAATTTTATCTGCCGTTCCAATATTGTCTTTGGCACACATTACCGCATGCCCTGTCCCCAGCTGTTCTTCCTGAAATACATATTCCACCGTATCTTTCAACTCTTCTTTTACCATATCAGCTCGGAAGCCGACAATAACCGTTGGTTTTCCCATTATTCGCGAAAGTTTTAAAGAATTTAAAAGATAAGAAATGAGTGGCTTTTTGTTTAGCTCTATCAAAACCTTTGGGATATCTCCTCCCATTCTTTTTCCTTTGCCTGCGGCAAGAATAATTACTTTTGTCTGAGATGGCATAATTATTATAAAAGCACCAGATTCAAAAGCGCGCGCGCGAGCTTATCGGAATCATGGCGCAAGATACTTCTTTTTAATTTATCAGCGGGATTTTTTTCAAAAACAATCTGACTTATCAAATCTCCGGTTATTATTTTATAACGCGTATTACCGATTTTATCCAAATCAGGACTTACAAAATGTTCATTTTCTTTTTTATAAAGATCAGCTATTTCTTCCGAAGGACTGGCTGTATTTACCAAAACATAATCAATAACATTCACTCCCAGATATTTTTCCACCTCTTCTACAAAATTATATGCACCAAAAGCATGTGTTTCTGCGCGTTTTGTCATAAGATTAACCACATAAACAATTTTTGCCTTTGTTCTTCTTAACGCCTCAGTCATTCCAAAAGATAAAAAATTAGGGATCAGGCTCGTATAGAGATCCCCCGGAGTAAGCACTACTAAGTCTGACTCTAAAATGGCCTGAATAGCTTCATAACTTGTATGAACTTCATTTTCCAAAACAACTTTTTTTATTTTATGTTTTTTATAATTGGCAATTTTGCTTTGGCCTTTTAATGTTTTTCCATTTTCATATTCCGCAAGAAGCACCATTGGCTCGACAGTGACGGGTATGACCTTTCCTTTGATATTTAAAATCTTTCCGGCAACCAGAACCGCGTCTTCAAAACGGTTAGTAACCTTTTCCAAAGCACCCAAAAAAATATTTCCAAAATTATGTCCCGCCAAACCGCCAATTCCAAAACGGTATAAAAAAAGATCACGTAATACCTCGGGAGCTTCGGAAAGAGCGACTAAACATTGACGGATATCGCCGGAGGGAAGAACGCCGAGCTCATGCCGAAGCACGCCTGTCGATCCACCATCATCAGCCATATTCACAATAGCCGATATATCTATATCGTATTTCTTCAAACCGGAAAGCACGGTAAAATTGCCGGTTCCCCCGCCTATTGTAACTATTTTTTTCTTTATTGCTTGATCCATAAGCTTTACCATTATTATATCACTTTATATAAAAAAGCTGTTTTTGGCAAATAAAAGAAGCAGACATATTTGTCTGCTTGGATGCCGGCCTAATTTAGTATTACGCATCGGGCGAATCAGAAAGATCATCATTACCAAAATATAAATAGCGGCTATCAACAGAAAAAATAATATTTTTTCGCGGAATACTCCTAAATTCTTTTTTTAAAATAGCGTTAAAATCCGCAACCGATAAACCTTCCCCTGCTTTTGTTTCCAAGGGACAAGTTACCACACACTTGCCAGCATCTAAATAATCAACTTCATATTTAATATTGCCGATTTTCCGCTTTGCCATTCCTCTCTCCTTTAATAAAATTATATCTAAAAAAAATAAAAAAGTCAAGGACTAAAAAAGATGCATTGTTCCGGCGCTGACCTACTCTTGCACGGTACTCAAACCGTACTACCATCGGCCTTGCGAAGCTTAACTTCTGTGTTCGGAATGGGAACAGGTGTGGCCCTCGCGGTAGAAGCACCAGAACAATACATCTTTTTAAAAATAGAATCAAATAATCTTAAACATATTGACTATTTCATGATACACCTTTTGTGTTTCATGATTCAAGCCAAATATAGGGAAAAGAGCTCGGTTTATTAGTACAGCTCGGCTACACGCATTACTGCGCTTACACCTGCTGCCTATCAACCAGATAGTCTCTCTGGAACCTAAATGAGATCTAATCTTGAGAACGGCTTCACGCTTATATGCTTTCAGCGTTTATCCGTGCCGAACTTAGCTACGAAGCTGTGCCCTTGGCAGAACAACTCCCACACTAGAGGTTCGTCCTTCTCGGTCCTCTCGTCACGTATTTCCATTATCACTAATGGCGCAGACTATATCTTCACCCTCTTGTCCTTTAAAAGGAGTAGGGGTCGGCGTATGATGAAAGTTTGTTTATCCGATTATCGGTTACCTTTCATCTCTCCCTTTCGGGATCAGTCGTTACGGGGACAAGCTAATTATCTAATATTTTTTTTACATAGTCATAAGTATACTTACGCTGTGAAGAAAAATAATTTTCTTTAGCTATTTCATCAGAAATTTTAGCAACTTTCAATAAAGTATCTCTACTATATTTAGTATTTTCTAAAATTTCTATAGCTTTAAGAATCAAAGAAACTTGCTTATGCTTAAATCGAATATATCTTTGTAATATTTTCAGAATTTTTCCAACAGATTTATAGCCGTTGATTCTTAATTCTGTTATATTATCATTTCTCTTTGATATATATCCAACTTTAAATCGCTTTTGTATCCAATACAAAGGTTTATCGTGTCTAGAATCTTGATATAAACAGATAGTAAACATTATTCTCAATTTTTTACTATCATTTCTTTTCTTAAACTGTACCATCAAGCTTCCATCGCCATCTAAAAAACCTGCGATATAAGCAAAATTTTCTTCTTTTGATAATTTAGTTTGCCTTCCCACGGTATTGTCTTTTAATAATTAAGGTCCTCTAGCATATATTATAACATAGACCAGAATTATTTATAAGATTTCACCGTTATTAGCCGAATTGTCAACCACAATTACTCGTGGAAGTAGCAATTTCTTACTAGAGAAGGGTTCTCTCAAATCTCGACGCCCACGGCGGATAGGAGACCGAACTGTCTCACGACGTTCTGAACCCAGCTCGCGTGCCGCTTTAATTGGCGAACAGCCAAACCCTTGGGACCTTCTCCAGCCCCAGGATGCGACGAGCCGACATCGCTGTCGTATTTACTATTACTAGTAACGTTAGACTATATCTTCATCCTATCATTCATGTGATAGGAGATGGCGTATGATAATAGTTTACATCTCGATTATCGAGTACCTACTATCTCATCTCTGATAAATCAGAGAATCAGTCGTTACGGGGTCCGAAATTTTCGGACTTCCCACGGTATTGTCTCAATAAATAAATATTTACATAAAATACACCACTGCAAATATCTTTTACTAAGAGTTCACCGTTATTAGCCATTTTTTGGTATTTCGATTGCTCGAAATAGCACCCCGATTTTAAGTTAAGGTGCCAAACCCTTCCGTCGCTGTGGACGCTCGGGAAGGATCAGCCTGTTATCCCCGGAGTAGCTTTTGTCCGATGAGCTTCCGCCGTCCTATGACGAACGGTCGGATCACTAACTTCTGCTTTCGCAACTAGTCCTCTTGTAGGAGTTCCAGTAAAGCTGGCTTATGCGTTTGCACTTTAGAACCCGATTTCCATCCGGGCCAAGCCAACCTTTGTAAACGCCTCCGTTACTTTTTGGGAGGCATCCGCCCCAGATAAACTACCCGCCAGACACTGTCCCCAAAACCTGATTCAAGGTCTCGGGTTAGAGATAAAATAACGCAAGGGTGGTATCTCACTGTCGGTTCGACTTGCGTCGAACCTCCCACCTATTCTGAACATACGGAATTCTAACTCAATGTCAAGTTGTAGTAAAGCTTCACGGGGTCTTTTCGTCCAGCCGCGGGTAAAGAGCATCTTCACTCGTGTTGAAATTTCGCCGAGTACATCGTCAAGACAGTTTCCAAGTCGTTATGCCATTCGTGCGGGTCGGAACTTACCCGACAAGGAATTTCGCTACCTTAGGACCGTTATAGTTACGGCCGGCGTTCACCAGCGCTTCGGTCGCGAGCTTCTCCCGATAAATCGAGATGACCCACTTCCTTAACGTTCTGGCACTGGCCAGGCATCAGCCCCTATACATCACCTTACGGTTTAGCAGGGACCTGTGTTTTTGGTAAACAGTCGCTTGGAATCTTTTGTTGCAGCCTAACCGCACCTCACTGCGTTCGGCTTGCGG
>JAHINX010000038.1 GCA_018895765.1 Patescibacteria group bacterium | reverse complement strand
TCCATCTTCTCCACCACCCCCCATAAGATGCCCAGAGTTTATAGGAAGGATTCTCTTTTTTTCTAATAGTTCTATAGAATAATTAACAAAAAGATTTTTAGTCATATCCATCCCTTCCACATCAACTAAACCTCTAACACTATTTCGCTCTTTAGGACACCCATACATTCCTGCAAAAAACCTCATCTTTTTAGGAAGTTTTATTCTAACCGGATTTAATGGGTGGAATTTTGGAATAGGCGATTTGCTTGTTTTTGGCGCAACTTTATTTTGGGCGGCTGAATTTGTTTTAGCAAAAAAAGTTTTAGCTGGTTTAAGCTCGGAAATTGTTGCCTGGGGCAGAATGTTTTTTGGCGCGGTATTTTTGATAATATTTTTATTTTTTACAGGCAGAGGCGGATTTGTTTCCGCAATAAATTATGGCAATATAGGTTGGCTTATTTTGAGTTCGGCGTTGCTTTTCGGCTATGTGTTCGTCTGGTACAAGGCATTAAAATTTGCGCCGGTTTCGCTTGTCAGCGTCGCTTTGGTTCCGGCATCAATAATTACTACGTTTTTGAATAGCATTTTTATTACCAAAATTTTTACATTGAGCCAGTTTGCAGTTTCGTGCCTTTTTGCAGTAGGAGTGCTTTTATTTTATAGATTTAAACCGCAATCATCATATGGTATTAGCACCAAGTTTGCAGAGTAGCATCCTAACCTGCGCAAAATACGCATACCGCCCCAACAGGCTTGGTTATTGTGGCCCGGATCAAAATAGAGAGCTTTTGCAATATATTGAAAGTGGCTTGCCGTCCGAAGCTTTAGCGAAGGACGGGGGGCTTATAGAAAATCTGGAAAAATTTGAAACGCTCTTTCCGTATCTTCGCCATATTGCCCATACGAATAAAGAAAAAAATTTGTTTGATGAAAAAATAGTGCGCGCTTATTGGGTTGGAAATAGTTTTTTAGAAAGATCAGGAGGCGCCAAATTATTTTATCATTTAACAGATGACCTGAAATTAAAAAAGAAATTACCAAAAAAAGCTATTGAGGAATTAAGCGGAAAAATACCAAGGCGCGCAAATGCCCACCATTCCTTTCATGTTTTTAATATTTGGAAGCGGACGGGGCATACGGAAAATCCTCATACATTATATACAATGGATGAATGCAGAATCGGCTGGGGCAAGGTACAGAATATTTCAAAAGAAATAGCAGAAGTTTTATATCGTCCGCTTGTTTTTAAAGAAGGCCAGCTGGCATTTGGCGAAATTACTTCTAAAAAAATATTTTGCGAGTTTGGCGAAGCGTGTCTTGGCGACTGGATATCTTTTCATTGGAGTTCATTTTGTGAAGTATTGGGAGAAAACGAAATCGCGCAATTAAAATATTGGACAAAGTTAAATTTAGATTTAGCGAATTATGAAAGATAAAAAAATAAAAATCGGGATTTTTTCGCTCACTTCTTGCGAGGGGTGCGAAAATATAATTTCAACTAAACCAAGAGAGCTTCTTAAGGCGATAGAAGGAGTAGAGCTTGTTGAATATAAATTTTTGGAAGACGAGCCAATGAAATGGGAGCCGTTTGATATTGCTTTTGTAGAAGGGTCAACGATAACGCGCGAAAATTTGGAAGTCGCAAAAAAAGCAAGGCAATATGCCAAGATTTTTGTGACTCTCGGCAATTGCGCGCAGTTTGGCGGAATCCATAAAATGAAAAATTACAGAGGAAAAGAAAGGTTAATGGCAGAAATATATAAATATCCTGAAACAATAGAGAATCCGGAAATAATGGATATGGAAGATGTTGTCAAGGTTGATTATAATATTCCAACCTGCCCAATAAACCCGGAAGAATTTTTGCGGATTGCATATGATTTAATAAATGGAAGGAGGCCGACAATAGCCCAAAGAACTGTTTGCTACGAATGCCAAAGGCGTGGATATGAATGTCTGTTGATGAAGGGAGAACCATGCATGGGCCCGATAACGCTTGGAGGGTGTAATGCGGTTTGTTTGAAATCAAAAATGCCTTGCGAGGCTTGCCGCGGTCCTTATGAAGGAGCTAATTTTGAAAGTCACTTTAAATTGATCGATAAGATGGTAGGAAAGGTCCGACGTGAGGAAATTCTGGAGATATTTGGGGTGAAGGATAAAATCATAAAAACAAGAAAACAAAAAAACAAGAAAACAAAATAATTATTATGAAAATAAAAATACACCACATAGACAAGATCGAGGGTCACATGGGATTTGAGGCTTCGCTTCAGAGTGGAAATATAAAAGAGGCATTTGTAGATGTTTTGGAAGGCGCCCGACTGATTGAGGGAATACTACGCGGAAGACCATATCAAGATGTGCCAGTTATCAATTGCCGAGTTTGTGGAGTATGTCCTGTAGTCCACAATATGTCTTCTATTAAGGCATTGGAGAATGCTTTGGGAGTCAAGGTAGATAAAATTGTTATTCTGTTTAGAAAGCTTTTGATGTTAGGCGAGATAATGCAATCCCATGTTGTTCATGTTGCTCTTTTATCGGGCCCTGATTTTTTGGGAGAAACAAATGATATAAAACTTATAAAAAAATATCCAAAAGAAGCAGAGTTGGCTTTTTCTCTGCGCGATTTTTCTATAAAAATTATGGAAATAGTCGGTGGACGGGCGATTCATCCTATTTCAACAGAAGTCGGAGGATTTAAAGTATTGCCGGATAAATATAAGATAGAAGAAATATTGAAAGAATGTGATAAAAATTTAAAATTTGCGCTAAATTTTTATGCTTTTTTAGCAGGAAAAATAAAGTTACCGGAGCTTGAAACAGAACTCCGCCCTGTTTCCAATAGCTCTAAAGGAGAATATAACTTTTATGGCGACGACGAAAGGATTATTTCCGGCCAAGGACTAGATATGAATTTGGAAAAATTTTATGGGACAATAAAAGAACTGCAAAAACCAAAGAGTGTAGTAAAACAAACGGAGCTTTATAATCGCCATTATTTTGTCGGCGCTTTGGCAAGAATGTTGAATCAGTATGAATTATTAAATCCGGAAGCGAAAAAAATATTTAAAAAATTGCCGCAGGACAAAATAAAAAGCAATCAATTTTATAATTTAATTGCCCAATGGATAGAAGTTGTCCATGCAATAGAAGAAATAAAAAATATTTGCGAAAAATTATTGTCTCTTAATATCCCGCGCTCTTCGAGGCAGAAAATAGTGTTGCGCGAGGGCGAAGGCATCGGCTCTGTTGAAGCGCCCCGTGGAACGCTCATTCATTATTATAAGGTTGGAAAAGACGGCAGAATAATTGACTCCAATACAATAACGCCGACAGCCCAATTTTTAAATGATTTAGAACACAGCTTAAAAGTATATTTATTGCAGATAAAGGATTTGCCGGATGCAGAACGCGCTTTAAAAATAAAATCATTAGTCCGCGCCTATGACCCGTGTATTTCTTGTGCGACGCATTGAGGGGAAGTATTAAGTATTTTGTATTTCGTATCTTGTATGGGCGCGGCACAGCCGCGCTTCTATCATCCCGGACTTGATCCGGGATCCAGATTTTTATGGCTCATATTTTATGACTCATAAAATAGCTATTGACATTTTTTATTTTTCGTGTTAGTCTAAAGCTAGTTCGTAGGAATAAACCTGCGAAAAACCGTCCGAATTTTCGGGCAGAAAGGAAGCTGACCATGAAACGTGAAATGGTCGGCGATGTGCCGGGGAACGTTCTTGGCATGTTCAGTGATTTAGCGCACAAACTCCAACATGGAAGCTTGACACCGGAAGAGTTGTCGCTCTTTTTACAAAGAAAAAATCCATTTTCTGAGCCCATCTTCCAGCGCATGCTCGAGGCCTGCAAGTTTGACTCGGTGAATGACAATATCACCCACACCCAGGAGAACTTTCCTATCCTCGAGGAGCCGGACGAGGACACTGAGTACGTCCTTGTTCATTTGAACAGGCGTGTAAGTACCGAGGAAGCCGAGGCTGAAATCAAGGAGCAAGGTTTTGTCTCGGGTACTCTGGCTGACCTTTTGCTCTATGTCCGGAAGAATCCGGACAAGCAGAAGGAGTTTCCAATCATAGCTCTTGGCTCCAGGTGGCAGCACTCGGGCGGCAACTGGTACTCGCCGTATGCGCACTACTGGGACGGCAGGCGCCACCTGTACTTGCACTGGCGCGAGGGTGATTGGGGCGGCCACTGCAGGTTCCTTGCCCGCAAGCCCCGGTAATCTGGAATTCTGGACTTCTGGCCTTTGGTTGGGAACCTGTATTCCTGGATCTCCGGACCCCGCATCTTGCCCCGACTTTGCTATTGCAGAGTCGGGGCTATTTTTATATAATGGTTTTTGGGGATAGTTTTTATTTTAAAGTTTAGTAGAGTTAATATGCCCCGTATAACTGCTTCCAGTGCGGCTTATCTTAATCAATATGAGATATCTACCCATAAAAAAGCGGTTATAAAGAATAAAACATATTAAGTATAGGGCTGATAAGCCGCATAACGCTAAACGCGTCAGCAAAAGAAGAAAAATAAAATTAAAAGGAATTTATTAATAATTCAGCGTCAACGATATTTTCATAGCGTTTAGCGCTGGAAGCAAATATACGGGGTATGCACGACTTACATTTAGCAGATAAAATAATAAAACAAATTTTGGAGTTTGGACGCCAAAATAATCTGGAAAAAATAAAAAGCGCTTATATAAAGATAGGCGATATATTTGAGCATGGCGAAACAATCAGTCCGGAAAATCTTAAATTTAATCTTACAATGCTCTCAACAGCTACTTTGGCGGAAGGCGCAGAGTATAAAGTTGAGAAAATGGATAATGTTGGTGAGTATGAAATCGTAGAGATAGAAGGGTAGGGGGAAATAAACCAAATTTGACAGATATATAAAAACATAGTATTATTTAACCAGGATATAAATCCTTTTTTATTTTAAAAAGTAATCCCTACTAATTTAGTAGGGATTACCAAAAGAGAGATAAAGATAGGTCAATAAAAAAAGTTGATTATGAAAGAAATTTTAAAAATATCTTCAAAAACGCACCATGCGGTTATGATGGTTTGTTTTTTGGCGGGATATAAAGCCAAATCTGCCGCGCCGACAACCTTGATTAGTAAATATCTGAAATTGTCTCAGAGATATCTGGAGCAAGTTGCAAAACAGCTGAAAAAAGCAGGAATTATAGAGTCATACCGCGGTTCAGCAGGAGGATATCGTTTGAAGAATAAAAATGTCAGTATGCTCGAGATTATAGAAGCGGTAGAGGGTCCGATAAGAATTTTGCATTGTGTAGGCGGGGCATGTAATATAAGGCATAAATGCCCGTCAAAAGATATTTGGCCAAAAATGCAAAAAGAAATAATAAAGAGCTTGTCAAATATTAAAATAGTATGAAAAATATTTATTTAGATAATGCGGCCACAACAAAAATCCGGAAAGAGGTGTTAGCAGAGATGCTTCCTTTTTTTGATGAGAAGTTTGGTAACCCTTCCAGCTTTCATTCTTCGGGGAAAGTTGCCAAAGACGCAGTAGAGGTCGCGCGGGAAAAAATTGCTAAAATTTTGAATTGCAGAACCCACGAAATTATTTTTACGGGTGGTGGCACGGAAAGCGATAATTTGGCTATTTTGGGAATAGCGCGCGCGAACAAAGAACAGGGTAGACATATTATTACTTCAAAAATTGAGCATCCCGCTGTTCTTGAGGTGTGCAAAGAATTAGAAAAAGAAGGATTTGAAATAACATATCTGCCGGTAGGAAAAAATGGAATTGTAAAATTAGACGAACTGAAAAAGGCCTTGCGGAAAGATACGGTTTTAGTTTCTATTATGTATGCGAATAATGAAATTGGAACAATACAGCCGATACGAGAAGCGGCTAAAATAATCAGAGACAACAGCAAAAAGAAAGATACTGGAGTTCCTTATTTTCATACGGATGCCTGCCAGGCGGCGGGAGCGCTGGATTTGGATATACAAAAATTGGGAGTTGATATGTTAACTTTAAATGGAAGCAAAATATACGGGCCAAAAGGTGTTGGCGCCCTTTTTGTAAAAAAAGGCACTAAACTGCAACCTTTGATTTTTGGCGGAGGGCAGGAGAGTGGACTGCGCGGAGGAACGGAGAATGTCCCGGCAATTATCGGATTGGCAAAGGCGCTGGAATTGGCGCAGGCGGAAAAAGACAATACCCGCCTTATAGATCTGCGCGATTATTTTATTAAAGAACTTTTAGATAAAATAAGAAGGGCGGAATTAAATGGCGACGCAAAGCTCCGTCTGCCAAACAATATAAATATATCA
This sequence comes from Patescibacteria group bacterium, assembly GCA_018895765.1. GTDB lineage: Bacteria > Patescibacteriota > Patescibacteriia. The sequence goes on along the minus strand of JAHINX010000038.1, from coordinate 31,113 downwards.
ATTCCGCGCGTTGAAGGCGAGGCAATGGTTTTATATTTAGACAGCAAGGGAATATATTGTTCAACCGGCTCTGCTTGCAGTTCAAACTCCCTAAAACCGTCTCATGTTCTTCTGGCAATTGGCCGTTCCAATGAAATGGCACATAATAGTTTGCGTTTTACTCTTGGCAGAGATACTAAAAAATCTGATTTGGATTATGTAGTAGAAGCTCTGCCGGGGATTGTTAAAAAATTAACTGAAATTTCTTCATTATAATATGACTATAAAAACTAAAAAAGGCGATGTTGGAGAATGGCTTTATTCTAAAAAAGTAAAACAGCATTTTTTTAATCCCGTTAAATTTATGAAAGAAAGCGAAGAGAAAAAATTTAAGGCCGACGGCATAGGGCAGGTTGGTTCTTCCGCTTGTGGAGACGTAATGAAATTTTGGATAAAAGTTGACAAAAGTGGCAAGAAAATTATAGATTGTAGATGGAGAACTTATGGTTGTGGAAGCGCGATTGCATCTACTTCTGTCTTAGCCGAAATGCTGACAGAGAAAGGTGGAATGACGATAGAAAAAGCTCTGAAAATAAAACCGCAGGATATTTCGAACCGCTTAGACGGTCTTCCAGCTATAAAGGTTCATTGCTCGGTTTTAGGAGACCAAGCTCTCCGCAAGGCGATAGAAGATTATAAGAAAAGTAGCAAGTAGCAAGTAGCATGGTTTTGGATTTATTTTACCATACTACATACCACATGCTACTTACTACATACACAAAAATTAATATTTATATAAATTTATAAAAAATATGGCAAAAAAAATAATTATCAACAAAGAGGTCTGCATCGGCTGTGGAACTTGCGTGGCTTTATGCGACAAAGCCTTCAAGCTTAATGATGAATTTAAGGCAGAATTAAAAGATGATGCGGACTTGGAAGCGTCCTGTGTTAAAGAGGCCGTAGATGCTTGTCCCGTTGAGGCAATAAAAATTGAAGAATAGATTATTTGACAGAAGTTAAGATTTCTTATAAGATATTACTATAAAAGGTGAGATACTATGGATATTTTAAAGGAATTAAAAAGCAAAAAATATAACTCGGTATTTGAATCAATAAAGCTTTTGCCAGCTCAGTTTGAATCGTCCCTATCCTCTGAAATAAAATTTCCACCTTCTTATAAAAATATAAAAAACGTATGTTTGTGTGGTATGGGCGGAAGCGCTCTGTCCGCTCATATAGTAAAGGCGCTTAATGAAATAAAGGTGCCTTTTTGTTTTTATAACGGTTATGAGCCGCCAAAATTTGTTGGCAAAGATACATTATTTATAGCCTCGTCTTATTCTGGAAATACAGAAGAAGTGCTTGCTGGCATAGAAGAAGCAGGACGCAGAAAAGCAAAAATTTGTTTAATTACAGCTGGAGGTAAATTAGGAAAAAAATATAAAAATCTATACCCTTCAATTATTTTTGACACAGAGTTAAATCCATCAGCACAGCCAAGATATGGTTTGGGATATTCGCTTGGCGCGCTCTTCAACATTCTTATTAAGCTTGATTTGATTGATTATAAAATGGAGTATTTGAAAAATATTAGTGTGGGCCTTATCGCGCCATCTTTAAAAAAAGCAGAAAAAATGGCGCAAGAATTATCTGGAAAGGCACCGATTGTAGTAGCTTCAGAATTTTTAGAAGGGAATGCTCATATTTTTGTAAATCAAATAAATGAAACGGCCAAGGTATTTTCTGAATATCACAGCATGCCGGAACTTAACCACCATCTTATGGAAGGGCTAAAACGTCCGGCTATAAACACCAAATATCTAAAATTTTTATTTTTAGATTCAGCGTTATACGCGCCAAAAATCATAAAGCGGTTTGCAATTACAAAGGAAGTTGTCAAAAAAAATAAAATAGAGTATACTGAATATAAGGTGAGTGGAAAAACACAGGTAGAACAGGCTCTAAATTTTCTATTTTTTGGTAGTTTAGTAAGCCTAGTATTAGCGATATTTTACAAAGAAAGTCCGACCGATATTCTATGGGTGAAATATTTTAAAAGTAAGTTATGATATTATATTTTGCAATAAGGAAACGGCTGCGCTAACGGTTTCCGTAGCCATGCTTGGCGGAAACCGTTAAAAGGAAAGTTGCGAAATACAATTCAAGTATAAAGCCCGTCAATTGACGGGCTTTTTGTATGGTATACTATTAATATATATGAAAAGGGTACCAGAGTATTTAAAATATATAGGAGTCGCAATATTTGGTTTTGTATTTTTTGGCCTTTTGCAGGGGCATTCCGGATTTATTGACCCGGATTCTTTTTATCACACGAAAATTGCAGAAATGATGCTGAGCCATGGAATTGTGAAAAATTTTCATTGGCTCGCTTTTACGGTGCTGAACGATATCTATATTGACCATCATTTTTTATATCATGCTTTTCTTTTACCTTTTATAAAGTTTATTCCGCCTTTGATTGGCGTTAAGGTCGCAACGGTTTTTATAAATACGGGATTTTTATTATTATTTTATACCTTCTTGCGAACTACCCCCTCTAACTCCCCCTTATCAAGGGGGAGAAGGGAGGGGGTTCCCGTGCCATTTTTATTTGTTCTTTTATTACTGTCTGGCGCGCCTTTTATTTTTAGGATAGACCTGGTAAAAGCGTCCGGTTTTTCTCTGATTTTTGTTATGCTTTTGCTATTGGCTATTTATAAGAAAAAGCCAATTTTAATTGGTGTTATAAGTTTTTTTTATGTTTGGGCGTATGGAGGATGGCCAATATCGATAGCTTTATCCATAATCTTTCTGTTTGCGTCGCTAGCAGCCAATTTTTTACTTAATCCCCGCGAGCTGAGTAAATCGCTATATTGCTATATTGTTATATTGTTGAAAAAGAGTGAATGGAAGCCGTTATTGGCAACAATATCCGGTTCATTAGTGGGACTGCTTATAAATCCATATTTTCCGCATAATATAAATTTTTATTGGATTCAGACAGTTCAAATTGCTCTCGTTAACTATAAATCAAAAATCGGTGTTGGCGCGGAATGGTACGGATTTTCTGCAGCAGAGCTCACGGCATATAGCGGTGGGATCATTCTGGTCGGGCTTTTTGGAATGCTTCTTTTTTTCGGTCGTTTGGCTAAGAAAAAATATTTAAAACCCGATTATGTGATGATGAGAGATATTTTTTTCTTTTTTATTTCAGCCGGATTATTTTTTGTTATTACTTTAAAAGCTCGGCGTAATACCGAATACGCTTTTCCTTTTATGGTGATAGCATCGGCAATGTTTATAAAATATTTTTGGGATGCAGAGATTTATAAATGGATAAAAAAAGGCATATTAAAAATTTTAAGATTTAAAATTTTCTATAAAATATTTGTTGGATATCTCGCGCTGATGTTTATTATGGCTCTCGGGATAAACTTTTGGAAAGTTAAAAACGGTTTAAAAGAAAATTTTGCTTTTGATAAATACAGCGAGGCAATGCAGGTTGTAAAAGATGCAAGCAATGAGGGTGACATTGTTTTTCACAGCGATTGGGATGACTGGCCAATGCTTTTTTATAATAATGATTATAATAAGTATATTGTTGGGTTGGACACTACCTTTATGTATAAATATGATAAAGAACTATATCAAAAATGGAGAGATATAACTTGGGGTGATTTTTCTGGTGACCCATATGATATTATAAAGAATGATTTTGATGCAAGGATTATTTTTATTGCTGAAGGAGATATTGAAAATATGGATAAATATTTTATAAATGATGCGAGGTATGAATTATTGTATAATGGGGAGGGGATGGTATATAAGATAATTACTAATTACTAATTACTAATTACGAATTACTAATTGTGAAAGACCTAATCAAATCAATTACAAAAAAAGAATGGAAGTTTTGGATATGGGTGGTGGCCGGATTGATTTTGGCTACGTCTTTATCTCGCCTTGCGGTGCCTATTTTTATGCCGGAAGACGGAGCCTGGAGAGGAAATGTCATTTATTCTTTCATAGATCGCTATGTGTATGTTTCTTATATAGAGCAGGCCCGTGAAGGGAATATACTTTTTCAGGATCTTTATACCGCCAAGGAAGAATCGTCGCCAATGCTTAATGTTTTTTGGCTTGGGATGGGGCTCGTAGCAAAGGCAACGCGTTTGAGTGCTAATGCTGCATTAGAGATATTTAGAATTCTTTTAATACCGGCTTTATTTTTTGTTTCCTATCTTTTAATATCATTTTTTATAAAAGATATCTGGCAGAGAAAACTCGCTTTTTTATTTTCTGCTTTTGCCGGAGGGTTAGGAGCTTTATTTTTTCCGATTATAGCTCTTTTTTATTCTGAGAAAGCGGCCGCTTATCAATTGCCGATTGATTTTGATACGCCAGAAGCGTTTTTATTTCCGACAAGTTATTATTCGCCTCATTTTATTTTTTCTACCACTCTTTTATTATTGATAATTTTATTGTCATTACTGGCTATAGAAAAAAAGAACTTACACTATGCTTTTCCTGCTGGCATTGCCGGACTTATTCTTTCAAATTTTCATCCTTTCAGTTTTATTGTTGTTAGTTATCTTTTTATTTGTTATTTTCTTTTTTTGCTTTGGAAGAATCGCGCGGAAGCGTGGTTTTTATTTAAATATGGGTGCCTGCTTTTCATTTTTGTTTTGCCGTCAATTATTTATCATGCGTTTATGTTTTTTACGCCATGGTGGCAGAACCAAACTTGGGGGAGCACTACTTATATACCAAATATTTTTTCCATCCTTTCCGGATATGGACTTCTAGTTCCTTTTGCTATTTGGTCTTTGTGGCTTGCATATAAAAATAAGATAGAAATTAAAAAGATTTATTTTTTGCTTATATGGTTTTTGGGACAGATTGTATTAATTTTTTTACCAGTTAGTGTCCAGCGAAGATTTTTAGAGGGATATTCTTTTGTTTTAATAATACTTGCTTCGTATGCCATTGTTTTATTTTTAGAAAAAAGAAAATGGATTATTAAGGGGAAGATTTTTGCGATAACGATATTTATTCTTTGTTTTGGGTTGTCGTATATTTTGGTATTGACGCTTGATTTAAAAAATATTGTTTCGCAGGGCAATGTGGTATATTTTAAAAAAGCGGAAGTAGAGGCAATAAAAGAATTAAAAAATATTGTGCCAAAAGACGAGCTTATTATATCCGACATATATAATTCCGCCATCATACCGGGGATTGCTTTGCGCAGGGTTTTTGTCGGACATGGTACGGAAACAATAGACTTTGAAAGAAAATATCTTATTTTGGAAAGATTTATGGCTTCATCTAATGATATGGAGAAAAGTCTTATATTGGATAATAATGGAATAAAATATCTTTTCTATGATAATATATGGGAAAAGGATTGGGCTTGGGATCCGGATGAGATGGATTTTTTAGAAAAGGTTTATGAGCAGGGAGATTATAAAATTTATAAAGTTTTATGAAGATTATTATTGTAGTGCCGTGTTTTAATGAAGAGGCGGTGCTTCAGAAAAATATTGAAGAGATTTTACGGGTGGCGCGGAATGTTCCGCATGATTTTAGAATTGTGATTAGTGATAATAATAGCAAGGATGGGACGGGGGAAATAGGAAAGGGGTTATCGGAAAAGTTTGAAATTATAGATTATATTTTTGTGCCAAAGCAGGGTAAGGGCTCGGCAGTTATGGAGGCCTGGAAAATATATGATGATTTTGATATTTATGGTTTTATGGACGCTGATTTGGCAACTGATTTAAGTGCTTTGGAGCCAGCGTTAGAAATAATAGAGGAGTATGATATAGCAATTGGCTCCCGCAGAATTAAGGGCGCAAAAGTAAAGCGAGAATTTTACAGAAAAATAACCAGTAGAGCCCTTAATTTTTTGATTAGACATTTTTTACATAGCAAAATAAAAGACACCGCATGCGGATTTAAATTTTTTAATAGGCGAGCTATACAGGAGATTTTATCGAAAGTGCGGGATAAACAATGGACATTTGATACGGAATTATTGATTTTATCAGAACGCGCAGGATTTAAAATAAAAGAGATACCTGTTAAGTGGGAAGAAAAAAAAGCGCGTACTTCACGGGTTGTGCCTCTTCCAACGATTATGGGATATTTAAAGAAAATTTTTGAGCTTAGGAAGTTATAGTTGAGAAAAAAGTAAATATGTGATATATTTTTGACAAAAGAAAAAGGAGATAATGAGATGAGGAAGTTTTTTGGTTCGCTTGGCAGGCCATTTATCTGGTTTTATTACCATAGGAACCCCTTTATTATCCTTTCATTGTTTTTTCTTCTTTCTACTAGTCTTATGAATACTTGCTTGATAGAGCAAAAAATGGAGTATATCAGTCAAAGACTGAAAAATACGCAAAAGCCGAAAATAAGAGAGGTCGTAAAAGAGATAACAAAAGAGGTTATAATTCCACAAGAATGTAATTGCCAAAAAACCGTAAAGGGCTCTGTTATTCGGAGATCCGAGGGTAAGCCCATAAGAGAAGAAAAGCCTTCTTTGCAAGAAAAGCTGGATAAGTTGATGAGCAAATGGGAAGAAGAGGACAAAGCAGAGAAATAATATAGTTTTTGTATATCCCACCGAAAAAGGTGGGATTAATTTTGGGAAAGAAGATTCTCACGGATTTTTAGCGGATTTTCACGGAAATTTTATCAGTGAGAATCAGCTATTAATCCGTAATAATCCATAGTTAGGAAGGTTGAAAGCTATTTTTATAAGAAAATATGTAAATTAGGCCAAATTTTATTAAATTGCTCTTGACAAAAGGATTGAAATGTGCTATAGTTGATTAAACTGAAATAAAAACATGCGAATTTAGTCTTTTTGGCTAAATTTGCACAAGAAAGCCCAAAGGGCAGGAGGAAACGATGAAGAAAGTTCTTTTCACAATTTATTCACTAATTCCGGGAGGATTTCTTTTTCTCGGAATCATACTACTGTTCGTGGGATGTTCCCACTATCAGTATCGGACAACCGGTACACAGAAGTTCCGGATTGAGGGAAGAACCTCATCTCCGGAGTCAGTAGCGATTGCTTTGGCTGAAGCCGAAGGAATTCGGGCCGATGCCACGGCTACGCGTATCTGCGCGCAAAACCCGCAAAAGTGCCAAGCAATGGCGCTTGCGCGGACTGTCGGCTTCTACGGCAACGGTTTTCTGGACACGCCCTATGGTTACACCTGGGCGGGGATTCAGGCGGTACAGAACTATGGAGTGAAGGAGAAGACCAAGAAGAAAGAGGAAGCTCCAGGTGAAGGCACAGAGGATCGGCTGAAGGTGATGGAGAAGGAAAACAAAAAGCTCCAGCGCCGGATGAAACAACTCGTTGAAGCCGTAAAACAGTAAAGGAGAAACCAATGAAAATTCATTTTCTGTTCTGGACAGTCCTTGTCGCACTCGTTCTCGCAGTCGTTGTTCTGACCGGTGGGTGCGCGACAACGCCGTATAGCCAGGGCTATGGCTATCGCGGTGGTAACAGCTACGGCGGCAATTTCGCGCGGTATCAGACGCCGACTCCTCCCCCCAATGCCGGCTTTCTCTATCGTCCGCCTGTTGGATGGAGCAGAAACAACCCTCGTTCGCTCCGAATCACCAACGAATCGGATGAGCTGGGGGCAAGATGCTGGCTGGATGGCAAGGCCATTCTGCCAGTCGGCTACGGTGCCGTTGCACGCGCGCCGATTGTAACAAGAACCGGCATCGTGCTGGTTCCAATGCTTCCGCCAGGCGCAGGTGTTTCCCATATCATTGATGTGGGAGAACATCACTTAAGGTGCCAGCTCTACGCCGGTCCGCCTCCTTTCCAGCTCGCATACGAGATGCAACTGGATATTTGGACGGATTGGGGTGGGAAGGAGATTCATCTCCGTCCCGACCTTTCACCGATGCATACGGTGAATCGACCGGCTGACAACTGACGTCAGTAGGGAACGGCCATGGCCGTTCCCTACAAAACCCAAAACCAAAGGGGTTCGCAAACGCGAACCCCTTTTTTCTTTTTAGATTTAAAATTTTTAGTTTACAGTTGCCTTAACTAAGGCTCCTACAACAAAATTGCTGATTGCGTAAGCCGCTAAAAGAATAATCAAACCAATGACTGCGTCCACAATCAAATCCTTTGCTTTTTTTGTTTTTTCCGCGCTGCCGAATGATGTCATCCATGTGTATCCGCCATAAACTATTAAAATAACGAATAATACGCCCAAAATTCCCAGAAATATATTTATAATACTCCCAACCAATTTCGGCAATCCGCCGGTTTCTGTTTCAGATTTAAAGCCAGCACCCGTTCCAACCGATTGAAGATTACTATTTATTTGGCTACCTATGCTCGCTGTGCCTGCCGATTGGGCGGGAATAGAGAAGGAGCAGAATAATAAAACAGGAATAATTAATAATGCGAGAAAAAAAGATAGATTTTTCATATAAGAATAGATTATTATATCGCTTAATTATTTTAGGTTTCTATGTGGTGCTTTTGCCGACGAGTGCGCCGATTACAAAATTTGTAATTGCATAAGCGGCTAAGACGATGACGAGCCCGATTACAGCATCCACAATTAAGTCCTTTGCTTTTTTTGTTTTTTCCGCACTGCCAAATGATGTCATCCAAAGATATCCGCCATAAATCATAAGTATTAAAAATAGCACTCCTAAAAATCCCAAGAAATAGCCGATGACGGAGCCGATAATGTCCGGCAAAGAAGTTTGTTTGGTGTTTAATCCTGCGGCGCCAGCTGTTTCTTTCAGGCCGTATTGGGCAAGAGCAGGAAGAGCGTAGAATAAAGAGAACACGCTCGTAAAAAATAGTATTTTTATTTTTTTCATATTTTATGCATTAAATATTTCATGTATTATGTATCAGGTATTATGTATTATGCAGTTATGTGTCCCTGCGGGACGGATTTATATTAAATTCTTTCTCATACTTAATACATAATACGTAATACTTAATACATCCTTGCAAAGAGAGAGACGCCTCCCCTCCGGCACTGGGCAAAACTTATTTCACCCAAAGCCGAGGAGAAGCGCATACTCTTTCTACAAAAAAACCTTCGAAGGATTTTTGTGTTTTATGCTGTTGCGTTTAACAATGAAGTTACAACGAACTGTGCGACTGCGTAAGCTGACAATATAATTGCCAAACCGATTACGCCTCCGAAGATTAAGCTCTTTGCCTTGGATATTTTTTCTTCGCTACCAGCGGCAGTCATCCATAGAAAACCACCTGCTAATATAAGAACGACTACAACCATACCCAAAAGTCCCATTGCTACGTTAATAATACTTGCGATTGTTGCGGTTAACGATTTTGTTCCCAATTGTGTCTGGGAGCCAAAGTCATTAAGCCCTAAGTTTGGTTGCGCCAAAGCAACAGCAGGCATCATTACTAAAGCAAATACTGCTATTCCTAATAATATTTTTTTCATTTATCTCACCCCCTTTCATATGAAGGTTAAGGATTTAAGATTAAAGATTAAAGTCGCCTTTAACCCTTAAGACAAATCTTTAGATATCTAATGATTAAGCGCAAGGTTGGTAAGGTAGTATAAATGCATTCTAATCTGTTTGTGTGTCTTGTGTTGAGATTCATCACCCCCTGAACGAACACAAATAAAAAAGCCAAAAAGTTATTTTAATGTACAATTGGTAGAAAGGCCGGATGCATAATCGGCACATTCGCTTTGTGTCATATTTGGTACAGTATCTCCGCTGTTGCAGACACAAGTGCCTTTTCCGTTTTCGCTCGGTGTTGGGGCGATATTCCCTGTTAGGGCGCCAATTACAAAATTAACTGCCGCATAACTCATAAATATAACGGCAAGACCGATTACAGCCCAGACAAGCACGCTTTTACCTTTTGTTATTTTCTGTTCATTTCCTGTCGAAGTAAGCCAGAGGAATCCGCCGTAAAGAAACATTAGAAGCGCAATTGAGCCGACAATACCGAGCGCGGCTTTGATTATCCCGCCGAGTAATAACGCTGGGTCGCATACGCCATTTTTGCAATATTTTTTTAAGGGATTAATATCAGACATCATCTTAGACAAATCAACGGTTTTTGTCGTATCTGCTGCCAAAACAAAATGTGGCAGAACTAAAAAAACAATCGCGCAAAGGGACACACATAGTAATATTTTTTTATTTTTTGTCATACTAGTTGCAACTTTTCATTGTTGATTTTCTCAAACTACAAAATGTTACGCAATTAGCTGTCAAGTTTTTCTTATCAGGAGTTGCACTTAAATCTTTTACTATTCCAGTTATATTATTAGAACATACGCAATTACAGCTTGGTGGCGTGGGAGTTTTTAGATGCATAGTGCATGCTGATGAACATATTGATGTACAAAGAGCTACACTACCGGCACCTATTTTAGGAACAAAACCGTCTGTGCAGGGGCTACATGTACAATTTACAAGTTGCGTCGTTGGCGTGGTCGGAGCCGCTTGCTCCAACCCTTTAACATCCATTTTTTCAATCAATGCTCCTTCAGGTGTTTTAGGTACTGTTGCCTGCAAAACAGTTCTGCTTAAAAAATCCACCGCAAAGTAAGCTCCAAATATAATTATAACACCAATTATAGCTTTGGACAAAATATCTTTGCCTTTTGTAATCTGTTGTTCATTACCACGGGAAATTAAAAGCATAAATCCGCCATAGATGAAAAACAAAAGAGCAAGCCCACCACTGATACCAATGATCCATTTGGCGATTTGGCCTAAGAGAAGCAAGAAGCATTGCAAAGAAGGCGTTGCTGTTCCTACGGCGCAACATAACGGGTCATTTGGGTTAGCTTTGCAATCCGGGAGTATTGTCAGAGCAGAAGCCGGAAGAGCAACTAACAGTCCAAACAATATCACAGGAATAATTTTAGCGTATTTTTTGAACATAGAGAATAAATGGTAAAAATTGTTATATGGTCATATTGTTATATTGTTAACCCCCACCTAACCTCCCCCTGATTACATGGGGAGGAATAAGAAAGAAATATCTTCTTCTCCCCTCTGTACTCAGGGGGGAGTTAGAGGGGGGAAATAATTATGTAATAATAAGTGAGCCGGCTTGTCATTCGTAGCTTTAGCGTAGAATCTAGCGAAGAATGAAGGCGAGCGCTAGCAATATAACAATATAGCCATATGGCAATATTGTTATATTGTCTGATCTAATTTTTTTATCGCAAAATCAATAGCTTCCGTCACAGTCCGCGCGCCGGAAACTACATCTTTTATCATTTCTTTTATAGCAGTTTCCGCTGACAAGGCGTCTTTTCCTTTATACCATGATTTTGCAGTTAAAAGCTGGGAAACAAAAGTATAGAGTGTCGCATCTTCACTTTGTTTTTGGATAAGTCCGCGGAGGGCGGTCGGTTTTACTGTTTTGTTTAAATATTTTTCTACATTATCCTGGTTTGTGATAAATTGTATAAAATCCCATGTTTCGTCGGGGTATTGCGTTTTTTTAGAAACAACTTCAACCCAATAATTTGCGAAATTTATTTCTTGATTGCCGGAGATTTGCGGGAGTTTTGCTATGCCATACTGAAGTTTTGGTGCCTGCGCTTTTATGGTAGGGATATGGTATGCATATCCAAAAAAGTATGCTACGCGGCCCTGGATAAAAGTATTAAGCGAATTTTGCATTGCTTCATTCCATGTATAAACCTCTTTTTGTGGAGAAGCAAAATCTGTATAAAAAGTAAGCGCTTCTGCTCCCGGAGGCATAGTTCTGCCTGATAATTCCGCTGGGATCAGATTGAATGTTGCGCGTCCTGCATCATCGGTCATTTTTGCTCCATTTTGCATCATTAAAACCGAGGCTATATCAGTGCTTCTTTCTATATTTTCTGCGCTTCCGATGGCTGCTCCGGCAATTGAAATACTTCCATCAGGCGCTTGTTTGGTTAATTTTTTTACATGTTCCTGAAAGGTTTGCCAATCTTTTGCCGGTTCGGCAATTCCTGCTGCATTTAGAAGTTCTTTGTTATAAAATAACGCCATTGTATCTACCGATAAGGGCAAGCCATAAACTAATTTTTTTGTTGATTTACTTGTTTCGTCATAAGTCGGGATAATAACGTCTTGTGCTACCTGGTCAATAAAGTTGGTTTGGATTTCTCTTTCTGAAATTGTTTTTTTTGTGTCCAATGTCCAGACAACATCTTTTTTTATGGTTCCCTGAACTGTCCGGTAGGGGATTGAAATTGTATCCGGCAAAGGCAAGAGTTTTGATTGATATCCGCGGAGCCATGTATTGTGTAGAGAGAATAAATCAGGCCCCCTGTCTTCTGCAAGGGCGTCTAAAAGTTTTTGTTCAAATTCTTCATAGCGTAGCTTTCTATAGGTTATGTTTATATTGGGATGAAGCTGGTTATAGGCGGCAATAAGTTCGCTAAAGGCATCGGAATCATCAAAAACACGCCAATAATTGAGCTGTATCGGTTTTGTTCTCTCTGCTACTTCCGGAGAAGTTGTTTTACATATGGCGCCGGAGAGGGTTAATAATACAAGAACGGAGGCAATAAATATTTTTTTCATAATTAAAAATTGATAATTGATTTTTTTATATTACTGTTTTCAAATATTTTTTAAATTCTTTTCCTAGGGTTTTATCTTTTAGCGCAAAATCAACATTTGCTCTCAACCAGCCAAGTTTTGAGCCAGTATCATAGTATATTCCGTTTTTTATTTCACAGGCATAAACCGGCCGTTTTTTCATTAGCGATTTTATTGCGTCTGTAAGCCAAACTTCTCCGCCTTTGCCGGGGTGGGTTTTTTTTAGTTCGCCGAATATATCCGGAGTCAGCACATAGCATCCGTGCGTGGCAAGATTTGACGGAGCGTTTTTTGGGTTTGGTTTTTCAACCAGCGATTTTATTTGAAAAATATTTTTTTCTATTTTTATTGTTTCGGCAATTCCATATTTATGAACGTCTTTTTTGTCTACCCTGATTCCGGAAAGAACTGGGTCCCCATATTTTTCAAAAACGTCCAAGCATTGTTTTAGGCGGGGAGGATTGGAATAAATAAATTCGTCGCCCCATAAAACCACAAACGGTTCATCGCCAATCACTTCTTCAGCGCATAAAACCGGCGTTCCGTTGCCATATGGGCCTTTTTGCCGTATATAAATAAAATTTGCCATTTCTGCAATGCGCTTTATTTCGGTTTTGAGTTTTGTTTTTCCCTGTTTTACAAGCCAGTTGTAAAGTTCCGCATTGTGGTCGAAATGATCTTCTATCGCTCTTTTTCCCGCACCTGTTACGAGGATTATATCGGTGATTCCGGATGCGACAGCTTCTTCCACTACATATTGGATTATCGGCTTGTCAACAATTGGGAGCATTTCTTTCGGCTGGGCTTTTGTTGCCGGCAGGAACCGTGTTCCATAACCGGCTACCGGAATTATGGCTTTGGTTATTTTTTGCATATTTTAAACTAAAATTTTAGCGTAGTGTGGAAGATTTCTTGTTTATCTTCTTCTTTTTTCTTTTTTTTGCTGAATAGAAAAATATATAGGATTTCCAATATTCCCAAAGTATTAAAAATTAGAAGTATAACAAACCATGCTTTTTGGCTTGCTTTTGCTGCGCGCCACAATGCGACTCCTTTCCAAGGTAGTGTCCAGAGAGCGATGAGCATTAAAAGCCATGCCCAATTTTGCCACATTTCAATATCGTTCATACATTATATAGTATACATTATTTTGTATAATGATGTAAATAAAAAAGGTTAGGATGTTTTCCTAACCTATCGAGGCGTAGAATTGTGCTTTTTTCTTTTCTTTTAAGCGTAAGTCCAAGAGATATATTTGAATATCATTTACAAGATAATGATATTTACATTCTGGACACTCAAGATAAAGGTCAATATGTGTTTTTACTACTTCAAAGTTAACATTATGGCGACATCCTCTGCAGAAAAATTGTAAGAGTCCATTATCCTTGGCTTGGTTCAAGATTTTGAGTTTGGGGCAAGCACGTGGTTTTTTGCTGGAACGAGAATTTACCAAGCCGTCCTCCTTTGAGGGATCTTTTTGTTTAACATATCGTTTTTTTACGATTTTGTCAAATTGGCGTATCAAATCCGCCTTGGCTTATATATTTTTTAATTCGGCGGCGATTCCTTCCGGAATTGGAATCCGTTCTTTTGGTTTTGAAATTCCCGGATACCGCCAGGCGGCAATAACGACCTTTCTTTTTGATTTTACATTATTTAAAACCGTTTCTTTATCCTGATACATCACCCAAACCTCTTGTGGATTTTTCTTTGAGCCGGATTTTTTCATAACAGCAATAGTATCATCTGCAATACCCTGTTCTATGCGGTCATAATTGGATAAAATGGATTGCACTTTTGTAGCCGACAAACCATAGAACATCATTTTTTGCACCGCATGCTTTGTCCAGGATAAATTTTGCGTATCTTTTGGTATTTTAAATTGCATGAAACGACTATTATTTTATTTTATCCGAGCTGGCCTGCCACCTGCCTGCAGGGGGTGGCCTCGTTATTGGACAGAGCAAAAGATTTTTACCAAAGCGGAGGTAGTAAGATTTGAACTCACGAAGGGCGTTAACCCTTATCGCTTTTCGAGACCCCGCACAAAACGGAAGAGGTGAGATTTGAACTCACGAGGGGTTTGCACCCCTATCGCTTTTTGAGACCCCGCACAAAACGGAAGAGGTGAGATTTGAACTCACGAGGGGCTTGCACCCCTATCGCTTTTCGAGAGCGACGCCTTCAACCACTCAGCCACTCTTCCGTTTTGTGCTCCTAGATCCCGCATTAATTGTGGGATGACAGAATAATTGGCATTGAATAAATTATCCAGAATAAGATTGATAAATCATTTTTGAAATATGGAACATCAACGAGTCCATGAATAAGTAGGGCTGACATTGCGCATATCGCAGTAATCATAAAAATTAAATCCCCCCTAACCCCCCTTTTCCAAAGGGGGGAAGATTTTATTGAAGTATAGCACACTTTGCCGAACTTTTCAAGTAGCCAAAGGAACGATGCCAATCCAATAAGCCCCAGCTCTGACCAAAAATTTAAAATTATATTATGCGGATATAAAAATATTTCCATCCAGTCGCGCGATTCATGAAATGGAATAATAGCAGTTTGGTATCCGGAAAGCCCAGCGCCAAAAAACCAATTATTACGGAGCATGTTCCAGGTTTCGCCCCAAATTGTTAAACGGACAAATCCAGACCAGTCCTGAAGCATAATTTTTTCTTGCGCCATTTCTAAAACGCTAAAAAGCAATCCACCGGCTAAAAAAACAAGCAATAAAATCACAACCCCGCTTTTGTATTTTTTATTGAAAAATAAATTTAAAAGAATAAAAAGGATTCCTGCGCCTATTACAGAGAATATTGCTCCGTCGGATTTGGCGAATATTATTGCCAAAAGCGATAATATAGTAGCGAGTAGTAGGTAATAATTAGTAAGAGATTTGAATTTGGGATTACTTATTATTTGCCCTACTATTAAAATAATAATTGGCGCTAAAAATAATCCGACCGCGTTTGGATATTCAAAAATAGAAGTGATGCGAAGTTCGTTTTGCCATGGGTAAGGAATGGGCGCTCCAAAAAATCTTTGCGCTATCGCGTATAGAGAAATATATAAAGCCGGAATAGAAAGTCCAAAAACTATTTTTTTAAAATCATTTTTATTTTTTATTATTGCTAATAATAATAGGAAGGTAATAATACTTTCTAAAAAATATGCTCGCCAAACTCCTAATGCAGATAATTTTTCCGGAGAAATAAAGATGGCGATAATGCTTGCAACAAAAAAGATGGCAAGCGGCCATTTGATAAATTGCAGTCGTTTTTTTAGAATAATTAAATCCCCCCTAACCCCCCTTTTCCAAAGGGTGGAAGTAGAGGAGGCATTTTTCCAAAGGAGGGAGAAAAACCAGCCAAAAAATATTGCCCAAATAATTATTTCTAAAATTGTGAAGGGGATTCCTCCATTTTTCGCTAAAGCTTCGAACGGCACGGATATTTCAAACCGTAAAAGATAAGTTGGTAAAAGAGCGCAGAGAGTTGCAAGTGCGAGAAGCGGATTGCGGTAAGTTAAATAAATAAATACTATGAATGTGATGAGAGCGATGAATAGCATAAAATTATCAATTATCAATTTTCAATTATCATTGAAGTATCAATTATCAAGTATCATTTATCAATTGAAGAATGAAAAATGAAAATTCAATGAAAAATGGTAAATGGAAAATGACACTTTATTTTATTACGATTTTAATTTAACAACTTCTTTTATGTCTTTTATCGTGACGCCTCCAAATAAAACAATAAACACCCCATAGGTTATCGCTGCGATTCCCATTAAAAATACAACATGCAAATTTTGTAAATAATATAGTGCCAATCCCATTGGTATTACAGCCAAAAGAGATTTGAAAAATATTTTTATAAAGCGAGGCATAATGCCGGTTACGCGGTAAATGACCCATAAGCCGATAAAAGCAATCAGTGTTTCAGAAAAAACAGTTACCCACGCTGCTCCAATGTATGAATATTTTGGAATAAAAATAAAGTATAAAGTTAAAGATATCGCGGCATCTATGGCATAGCCCCAAATTATCATTTTTTGTTTATCCAACGCAACGATTGTGTGTGCGAAGAGTGAACCGATAAATAACGCGCCGGCGCCCAAAACCAAAATGCTTAACACCTTTCCTGAAGCCGCAAACTCTTGTCCGGCATATATTACCATTAGCTTTTCTCCAATAAAGTATGTTCCGACAACCATTGGCACAATAACTAAGATGAGTCCGTTAAATGTTTTTTGAAATATTTTTTTAAATCTATCTAAGTTTTGTTTTGCCCAACTTGTTGCCATGAGGGGTAAAATTAATCCCATAAACATCATTGCAAAAGTTGTGATAGCATCAATCAACTTGTATGGCGCGCCATAAAGGCCAACTGTTTCTTGATTTTTTAAAACAGAAAGAATCAGGACGTCGGTTTTTAAATAAATTAAATTTAAAATGATAGAAAGACCGATTGGCCACGATCTTCGTAAAACTTCGCGCCAGACATCCCAGTCAAAAGCAAGATGTATTTTTATCAAACGTCTTGCATAATAAAAAGTTATAACAAACCAGATAAAGTTAGCAATATTTAAAACGACCATCATTGATAGGATGCCGTATTGCAAATAAACAAAAAGGGCGATAAGTCCGACAAAAATAATTCTGGATACAAACTCTGCCATTGCCGGTTTGTACATTTGTAAATGTTTTTGAAAAATTCCGATGGTAGTTTCTGTTAGCATTTGAAATAAAAATGCTAAACTTGTAATAGCGATACCTATCTTAATAATAGTAGGGTAGGGGAAGAATAGTGAAGCGATTGGTGCTAGGCTTAATAGAATAATTGAAGAAAAAAGGCGCAAAGTAAAAATATTGTTGAAAATTTTATCAATTCCGTCATCACGCTCGGAAATCATTTGAACGGTAATGGTTGTAAGGCCAAAATTGGCAATAATTCCGAAAAACATTAAAAAGGAGGTAATAGTAGTGTAAATTCCAAAACCTTCGCGTCCTAAATAGCGTGTTATAAAGCCAATGCCGACTATAGCTAAAATACCGGCGCCACCACGGCCGATTATTTGGTAAAGTGTGTTGTGAGCGATTTTTCTAGTTAAAGACATATAAAATATAGAACAATAGGTCATGAATAGTAAATTCTATATATAATAATAGTAGGGAATAAGGGTAAAGTCAATAAATTTACTTGACAAAGCTTGAAAAAAATGATATAATATAAATAGAAATTGGGTGAGATATACCTTTTTTCCAAAAAACAAAAACAAAATGCTTTTACAGCGGTTTCTTCCCGTGGTCTTTAGCTGTAAGGGTTTCCAAAATGTTTTATAAAAATAATAGAAGCACTATGACAGGCGCAGTTTGGACAATTGGCGCCTTCCGAAAGGAAAAAGAGGCGAGAAACTTTAAAGGCACTCTTTTAGGTATTGTGGTGTCTTTTTTTGTTTTGGTTTTGTTTGCTTTTTTGCTAAATATAGCGGAAAATTATTATTATTTTAAATACGAAACATCCAAAAAGGAAGTAAATAGCGCGCAAAATAACGCTGTATCTGGAAGCTCTGATGGTTTTATTAGTTTTAATCGTATTTTTGGTATAAAAACAGCTCAGGCGGCAACTTATGCTCGTGCCGACTATAATGCTACATTAATACTGCGTTCCTCACCTAATCTTACTCTTTTGCCTGGCGAGGAAGTTATATATAAATTAGGGTTTAAAAATACAGGAAAAGCGCCTTGGTATAATACCGGCGCTAATTTTATTTCTATTTATACTTATGGGCCAAAATATAGGCAAAGTGCTTTTCAGGGCTCGGGCTGGTATAAAAATGTTCAACCGGCGAAATTGGATCAATCGTCAGTTTTTCCTGGCTCTCTTGGTTTTATAGAGTTTAAGCTTAAAGCGCCAGAAAAAGAAGGAAATTATACAGAAACCTTTTATTTAGCAGCAGAAGATAAAGCATGGATAGAGGGGGGGGAATTCAGTATCCCAATAACGGTTGCCAAAAAAGAAATCTCTATTTCTAATCAAAATATTTCTAATCAGCCAGCCCAAATTATCAATGATCAATTATCAATTATCAATCAAGGTCAAAGTTCCGATACTCAACTAATCCCGACAACAAATTCTAATTTTCAAACAAGTTTACTCCTAAAGAGTCATACTGAGATACAGGCAAAAGCAGGGGAGCTTATTTCTCTGCGTTTTGGATATAAAAATACAGGGACAGTTGGTTGGGATATGGAGGGATTGATAATTCCAGACGAAGAGCTACTTGCTGATGGTAACTCAATTTTTTATAATCCAACATGGACTAGCGGTCATCAGCCAGTAGTGGCTGGTACTAGTAGAACAGAACCAGGTCAACTGGCTTTTCTTGATTTTAAACTTCAGGTACCAGAACAAGCTGGGCAATATACGGCAAAATTTAAACTTGTTGCCAACTATGACAAAGAAGTGGATGGCGGATATGTGGAAATTCCTATTTATGTAACAGATGAGGCAATGAGCGTTGATACGTCCGGGAGAATTGTAAATCAGATTAATATGCAGGAACCAGAAATAGAAATTGGTTTGGATTTTATTACAACAAATAGCGAGTCAGTTGAGCTTACGGCAGATAAAAATTTTATTTTGCAGGATGGCTCTGGCGCAACATTGGGCAATTTTTCTGCTAATGAACCGGTAAATATTTCTTACAATTTTTCAACCAAGATTTTTAAAATAATAAACGCGCGTCTAAATTTTAGTGCCTCGGGTGAATTGCATTTCACAGGGCTTCAAAGTGACATTGTTTTTACAGTTCTTTCTATGTCTCGGCCAACTGATTATGGTTGGAATGACAACAAATATCGTGATGGGATAATACTCCGCCAAGCAAAGAATACTGGCCGTCTTTGGATTATAAATAAATTACCAGTAGAACATTATTTATGGGGGATAGCGGAAACAAGCAATCTCTCTCATATAAATTATATAAAATCAATTATTGTTGCTTCGCGTACTTACGCTTTGTATCATTATGAATTGAATACAAAGTATAGCGGATATTTTCATATGCGGGCAACAACTGCAGACCAACTTTATCGTGGATATAATAGCGAAGTTCGTCGTCCGCGCGTAAAACAGGCAGCGCAGGAAACTGCCGGTCAGGTTATTACATATCAAGGTGATATCGTAGTTACTCCTTATTTTGGTCATTCGGATGGTAGAACTCGCAGTTGGTCTCAGGTTTGGGGTGGGAGCGATAAGTCATGGCTTGTGCCGGTTTCTGTTCCATCAGATGCAGGGAAGGAAATGTTTGGACATGGAGTTGGAATGAGTGCTTTAGGGGCATATCACAATGCTGAAATTGACGGCTGGGACCATGTAAAAATTTTAAAACATTATTATACAGGCGTAGAAGTGAGTAAGGTATATTAATTTTATGATTAGTTTTCCATTATCTGTTTTATTAATTCCTTATGCGGGTATTATCGCGATAATTTTGTTTTTTGTTTTTATAAATATAAAAAATTTGGCGAGGTATAGAGCGGAAGACGTAATTTCTTTTATCGCGCTTTTAATTTTTTTAATCGGACTTTTTGTTGTCGGATATTTTTCTTATCAGTATCTCTCGCCGATTAATTGGACGGAAAGCATTTCAATAACTTTGCCGAGTATAAAAGTGGGAATTTAAATAGCTATTTAGCTTGTTAGCTTTTTAGGATTGAATTGAGTGCGACGCTCTGCGCCACACGTCCTAAGTAGCTAAGTAGCTAATAAGCTAAGAAGCTATTTATGGGTATTACTCATTTAAAACAACTTATCAGCCAAAAGGGCTATGAAAAAATAAAGCATGTTGTCCGTCGCGACAAATTGGTTTTAATTTTTCAATTATTTTATTTTTTACTTTTATTTCTAATTCCGGTTGTTTTGTATTTTTTATTTAAAAATTATTTGCCAGCGATTTTGGCGCATAATATTTGGCACCCTGCAGTTTTGCTTGGAATATCGGTTTATTATTCTGCGGTTTGGGTATTTTTGTTTGCTGCATTTTTAGACTATTATTTGGATACATGGATAATTACGAATGATAGATTATTGAATATTGAGCAGGAGGGCGTTTTTGCTCGTACAATTTCCGAGCTTGATTTATACCGCATTCAGGATGCAACTTCAGAAATAAAGGGAATTTTTCCTTCACTTTTTGGATATGGCAGTGTATATATCCAGACGGCCGGAGAAAAGGCGCGTTTTGTTTTGGAACAAGTTCCCAATCCGCATGAGCTCCGCAAAAAAATAATGGATTTAGCAGAAGAAGATAGAAAATTTCATAATAAAAAATAAAATATTAAAATATAAAAACATAAAAATAATATGGAAAAACCAAAAATAGAAGAATTATCAAAAGAAAGAACAAAGATTTTGCAGGAAGTTGTTGATAGGGGAAAAAAAGAAAAACGGGAGGAGCGCGTAAAAATTTTACGCGAAGCTTTAGATAAAGAGCCAGAAGAACAGGTGATAGAGCTGGAACCTGAAGAGCCAGGGGTAGGCGAAGGAATGCCAGAAGAGTTGAAAGAAAAATTAAAAACTCTGGAAGAAAATGCCACAGAAGCGGAAGTGGTTGTTGAAGAAAAGATTGCCGGACATCAGAAAGAAGGGGCGAAGCGTGCGGAAAAATTGCAAAAAGCAGCAGAGAGCGCAAAAAAACTTGAACCAAAGCTCAAGAAAATGCGCGATGAAATTTTATTTGGGAAAAAAGGAGAGGCTGGCACTGTGGCGGAAATTAGAAAAAATCTTGAGGCATCGGAAGCTGAATGGGACAGGATAGGGGAAGATTTGGATTGGCGTGCCAGGGAAGAAGAGGCGAGAAAACTTTTGGGTGAAGAGGGCATTAAAAGAATACAAGAAATAAAAGAAGGAATAGAAGGAACAGATGAAAAATCAGAACCTTCTTTGGAATCACAGGAAGAGGTTTCTGGTGGATGGTCGGATGCTGGTGGAGCTGAAGGCGGGGAAGAGGATTTAAGCGGTTTGTTTAAAAAAGATGAGCCGGAAGAAGTTTTTGAGTTAAAGAAGAAAAAACCCTCCTCCGTTGAAGTTGCGGAGGGCAAGGTAAAACTTGAGCAAAAACAAGAGAAATTATCTTTGACCGAACTTGACGATAGAGTTAACGCTCTTTGGAAAGCTATGGATGAAGTTTTGCAGGATGCAGCCCAATATAATCCGTCAAAGATGGATAAAAAGGCAATGCAGACCTGGGCTAGGAAACAAGGTGGCATTGAAAGCTGGCCATTGGATGATAAGATCACAAAAGAAAATTATAAAGAACGTCTTGCTAAATATGGCGTCGCTGATTTTATTGATCCATTGAAAATCGAACCACATAATGATGCTTATGCTGTTGTTTCCAAACAATATAAAAAATATCGTGAGGAGCTTGAAAATCGTATTAAAAAAGTAAAACTTCGCCAGTTAGAAAAGCTAGAAGAAGATGAGGAGCCAAAAAAACAAGCTTCCGGCCTGGAGGCTCCAGTCCGGAGGGAAATTAAAAAACCAAAAAAACAAGAAGATTTTGAACAAGAAAAACCGATTCTTTTGAGGAAAAAGAAAACGAAAACAGAAGAAGAGCCAGAAGAAATAGAAACGACAGATGATATGATTGAAGAAACCATTGATTTAGATGACCCTGAACCAAAAGAAGAAACGCTTGGAGAAAAGGAAGATGCGATTATAGAAAAGGGACGGAAGAAAATAAAAAAAGAATTTTCTGAAAGGACAGATGAGAGGGGAAGAAAAGCAGTTGATTTGCCAGAAAGTGAATATAATATTAAAACATCCGTTATAAAAAAACCAAAAAAGAAAAAAGGATTTTTTGGATGGTTTTCGTCTTTATTTAAAAATAAAAAATAAGATATGCCCCGTTAGAAATAGGGAAAATCGGTTGAGGGACTATAGAAGTATTTTAAACTAAATTAGCTTTAATGAAATTAGGTGCCAAGAAAATAATTTTTTAAAAAAATTATTTTCGGTCTATTTCTAACGGGGTATGGAAAAATTTTCACAGGAAAATAATATCGAAAAAGAGCTTAATCATCTGGAATTATGGCGCGAAGTTTTGAGTTTGTTTGGGACAGAAGATGCAAAAGAGAAATTTATTGATTTATGCAGACGGTACTATGCGTATCTAGTAAAAGCCAAAGCAATGGCCGGCATGAATGAACGGACTGTAGAGGTATCAGAATCAAGTAGAGCGGGTATCCATAATCAAATTATGACAACGATTTATAGTTTAATGACTCAGAGTAAGTTGTCGCAAGAGAAAAAAGAAAAACTTAATTTATTGGCTAATCGGCATAGGGTAGCGGAAATGATTGATGATGTTTTTGGTCCGCAAAGTCCTGCTGAAAAAGAAAAAACAAGCAAGATGACAGAAGCAGGCAGATTTAGAAAAGGTGAATTTGATTAAATGATTTATTTTAAAATTAAAAACCCCGCTAAAAAGGCGGGGATTTGTTTTTGATAAGATTGCCACGCCCTGATTATCCTTTTTCGCAAAGCTACAAAGGACACAGCAGGGCTCGCAATGACAGAATCATCGGAAGCGGAGGTCTTTTTTTCTCATTTCTTTTATCTGCCAATTAAATTTTATTCCTTCAACGCTTATTAATGATAGTCCTCCGATAGACAGCAGGACTATTGTCCACCAAGGCACATATAGAAAACAATAAAGTAGAAATGCCAGCCGGGCAAGAAGATATTGGATATTGCCCCAGGCGCGACGGGTTGCATAACCGAAAATAATTATACCCAAAAGAAAAACAGCGGAACTTATTAGCCAGACAGAAACAATACTGTGGTAGTTTTCTATATTTAATGCCTGCAAGAAGTTTGCGACAAAGTGGCGCAGAACAAATATAGATGATATTGCGAATATCAGAGCAATGTTTATAATGTGAGCCAATATTTTGTATTTTTTATTCCATATTGGGTATTGCCAGATCATAACTCCTTCAATAGAGTCTAACATCAGAAACAGAATAAAGAGGCAGGCGACATTTATTATTCGGAAGTAAAAAAACTCCTTGAAGATTGAAAGACATATTAGCAGGCGTGATATTATCAGTATGATAATCGTCAAATGTAGCAGATATTTTTTCAAGGTGCACCTCCGTTCTTCGCGTAGTGAAGGACGCCCTTCGTAGCTTTAGCGAAGAATGGGCTTAATAAAAATATAAGACCATCCCTTGTTGGAGCTTCGAACGGCACAGCCTTTAGCCAATCAAGTTAATGCCCAAATGTTGATAGGCGGCATTTGTTGCCATTCTTCCCCGTGGTGTACGGTTTAATAATCCTAATTGTAATAGAAAGGGTTCGTGGACTTCTTCTATTGTTGCCAGCTCCTCGCGGGTGGCGGCGGAAACCGTTTTTAGCCCGACTGGACCTCCATTGAATTTCAAAATAATAGTTCGCAATATTTCCCGGTCAGTATTATCAAGTCCTAAATGATCGATTTCTAGGTGAGTCAATGCTGCTTTTGAAATATCGGTGTCTATTTTCCCATCATTTTTTATTTCGGCAAAATCACGCACCCGTTTTAGAAGGCGGTTGGCGACGCGCGGAGTAAAGCGCGCGCAAGAAGCGATTATTTCTGAAGCTGTTTCTTCTAGCTCAACGCCAAGAGTTTTTGCATTTTTTAAAATAATAGTTTTTATATCTTTGTTTTCGTAATATTTTAAATGGTGGGTGATACCAAAACGGTCGCGGAGCGGAGCGGAGAGAAGCGAGAGACGAGTCGTCGCGCCAATAAGTGTAAAACGTGGGAGATCAAGGCGCATTGTTTTTGCCGAAGGGCCTTTGCCGATTACAATATCCAAGGCATAATCTTCCATTGCCGGATATAGAACTTCTTCTACAGCTTTATTAAGGCGATGAATTTCATCTATAAAAAGAATATCCCCTTGTTCCATATTTGTTATAATAGCGGCCAAGTCACCGACACGTTCCAAAGTGGGCCCGGCGACTGTGCGGATGTTTGCCCCTGTTTCATTGGCAATAATGTGGGCCAAAGAAGTTTTCCCCAGACCCGGATTTCCGTAAAAAAGAATATGTTCCGGCACGTCGCCTCTGCGCTTTGCCGCTTCCAAAAAAATAGATAGATGCTCTTTTATTTTGTCTTGGCCAATAAAATCAGCCAGACGCTTTGGTCGTAGAGACATATCAAAACCAATCTCGCCGGATGCCAGGTTAGGATTGACTATTTTTTCTTCCTGTGGTTCTTGGATTGGTTGTTCATTTGATTCTATCATAATAATAGGGTATAGGGTTTAGGGGAAAGGGTTTAGTATCTACTATTAGTTTATAGGGTTAATAGTAAAAAAGTCAACTAAAAATCCTGCTTTTTGCAGGGTTTTTAGTTTGTCGCCGATCGGAATCTCACTGCTCGGCTTTCATCCTGCGCTTTCGAGGACCTTCGGGTCCTCGAAAGACGCTCCTCAGAATGTAGGGGGAGTACCTCCCCCTACCACCCCCTCGTTCGAGTCCGACAACGAAAATAGCAAACAAAAAACCGAGCAAGTACTCGATTCTTTGTTTGCCGCCGATCGGACTCGAACCGATACGGGATTTCTCCCAAGAGATTTTAAGTCTCTCGTGTATACCATTTCACCACGGCGGCATAAAGTATAAACTAATATAATATTAGCACATTTTATGCGTCTTGTCAATAAAAAAATCCCCGTAGGTTTGGGGATTATTCGGAAGTATTCTTGAAAAGAACATCAACAATCAACTGTCTTACAAATTTCATATAGAGTTCTTTGCTAGCGGCAGTGCTGGGAATATAGAATTGGGGAGGGGGTTCAATAATTGCTGCGCCGGCGCCAGTCCGTCCGCCACCCGTTCCTTCGCCAAAGCGTTTGGTAATAAACTGCTCCATTTCTATTTTATCATCTACTGATCTTATTTTGATATAAAGTCTATTTTTATTATCAAGCGCCCATACAACCACGGTGCTAATGCCTTGGATACTGCAAAGTTCTTCCGCCAAAAGCGCGGCGTATACTTCGTCGTCAGCATCAATAAACCCGATATTAGTGATAAGTGTGTCTTCTCTCGTTTCTGTATTCGTTGTTGCTTTATTTAGAAAAGCAAGATATTTTTTGTCTTTGACAGAAGAAAAGATTTCTCTAATTCTTGCATCATCGGCAAACCGCATTAAGTATGTAAACGCTTCTCTGTCCAAATCAGTGGCATATTTTGATACCAGCTTCATCATTCCCGTGTCCGTTAAAATGCCAAGTACGGCAAGCGTCGCCAGATCGTCATTAGCAGAAAAATCAAGACCCAAAGAAAGATAGATTTGGACAATAAGAGTAATCGCTGCGCCACAGACACTAAGCTGATACCATTCTGCTTCAGTTTCTTGCAGATTGTCGGTATTTAGATGATGGTCAACAATAATAATCGGCCGTAATTCCAGATTTTGAAGACGCGGGTCTTTTATTGATGAAGAATCCAACAGTACGACAGAAACTTTATTATGCTTTTCAGGAGTAAACTTTTCCAATTTAATAAAGTCTTCAGCTAGTCCAAATTTATTCCAGACAATTTTATTTTGCGGGAGATGGAGTCCGCCGGCATAGTATATCCGTGATTTTTTTTCAAAGTGTTTACAAATATCCGCAAATATTTTAGCGCATGCAATTGAATCTGGATCAAGATGACTTAGGATGATGGCTATCTCTTCTGTTGCTTCGGTCATCACTCTTTGAAATTTTTCTAATCTGTTCTGCTGTAAAGTTTCCACACTTTCACCCTCTTTTTTTGAATGTGCGATTTGTTATAGTGTAGTATAAAATATTCTTTTTGTCAACAAAGTAGGGATAGATTTTAAGCTTGTCCCTACAACCTATTTTTTCAATTTTTTTAATGTTTTTATTAGTTCATTAGCCGATTTCGTGTTTAGGATATTGGATTTTTTTGCCCAGCCCCGACGTGCCTGGCCGATTCCGAGGTGCATATATTTTAGATGGCTTTTGTCGTGCGAATCTGTGTCTATAGATAACATTACTCCAGCTTTTACGGCCTTGCGGATATATTCGTCTTTCAGGTCCAGCCGGTTTGGGTAGGCGTCAACTTCCAGAACAACGCCGTATTTTTTCGCCGCGTTTATTATTTCATCTATATCAATCTCATATCCCGGCCGGCGGCCGATTATTCTTCCTGTCGGATGAAATAAAATATTGAGATATGGATTTTGCATTGCGCGGATTATTCTTTTCGTCATTTCCTGTTTTGACATTTTGAAATTGGAGTGAACTGCCGCGCCCACAATATCCAATTTTTTTAAGGCCTCATTTTTTATATCCAATGAACCATCTTTCATTATATTTACCTCCGCACTTTTAAAAATATGCAGTCCCTTTATTTTTTTATTTATTTTATCAACCTCTCTACTATGTCTCGCAAGTCCTTTTTCATCAAGACCATTGGCTATTGCCAGTTTTTTTGTATGGTCTGTGATAGAGATATATTTATATCCCATTTTTTTTGCTTTTTCTGCCATTTCCAAGATTGAACCCGAACCGTCAGACCATGTGGTATGCATCTGCAAATCGCCTTTTATCTCATCGTAGTCAATCAGCTTTGGCAAGTTGTGTTTTTCTGCGGCCTCCACTTCGCCTTCGTCAGTGCGGATTTCCGGTGGAGGAGTATCCATCCCCAATTTTTTATATATCTCTTCTTCTGTTTTACAGGCAATGTTTTTTTTCCCGCGAAATAATCCGTATTCATTTAATTTGTACCCTTTTTTTATGGCAATTTTGCGTACAGCAATATTATGCTGTTTATCGCCGGTAAAATATTGAAGAGCTGCGCCAAAAACACCGGGGGCTACAACGCGCAAATCAGCATCAACCCCGATTTTTAAACGGACAGACGAACGGGTCGCGCCTTTTGAGTATATATGGCTTACTTCGGGTAATTTTGTAAAAGCATCAATAAGTTTTTTAGGAGTTTTGGAAGTTGCGACAATATCAACATCGCCAATAGTTTCCTGCATTCTGCGAATTGAGCCGGCAACAACGATCCGTTCCGCGTTATCGGTTTTTTGTAGCTGGTTTATTATATTTTCCGCAACCGGCAATGCTTCGGACAAGAGCATTCTTCCCCGTTCTTTTTTTGAAAATTCCATTCCGGCCAAAATGTTTTCTTCACTTTTTTTACCAAAGCCCGCGAGCTTTTCTATTTTTCCCGATTTTGCTGCTTGTTCCAATTCTTCAAGATTTTTTATTTTTAATTTTTTGTAAAGTTCGGCAACGGTTTTCGGACCCAATCCTTCAATACGAGTCATCTCCAGAATATCAACGGGAAATTCTTTTTTTAATTTTTGATAATATCTTAATTTTCCGGTTTTGAGGAGCTCTTCTATTTTTTCGGCAATACTGATGCCCACGCTAGGAATATCATCAAATCCTTTACGCCCGCTTTTTTTATAAATATCCTTCAAATTTTCATCCAGCCCTTCAATAGATATCGCCGCTTTTTCGTAGGCGCGCGGCTTGAAAGGAACTTCTTTTATTTCTAGAAGTTCTGATATTTCATATAAAATTTTTGCAACATCCTGATTGGTCATATGATTACCTTGAATTACGAAATAGAACCTACTGCGTCTTATTCGCGCGCCCGATTTCATCCTTTACCCTCGCTTTTGGTAGCTATGGCTACGAAAAAGCTCGGCTTCAGGCGAACTCGGACGCGTGAATAACCCTCGCTACGATTCATTTCGTAATTCAAGGTAATTATATTTTACCTTTTTTTAAGACAAAAACAAAGAGCCCAAATTTGGGCTCTTTGTTTACCACTCTGTAGCGTATGTCAAGTTTGTGATTTTTGTTTTTGTGCACTTAAAATAATTCTTTATGAACTCTTCTACATGTTTTGCGTCGAAATTTCTACAGCTGTACAAATCAAGATGAAATTCTTTCCGCAGTGGCCATGTATGAATTGCGGCATGGCTCGTGGAAAGTGTGTGATAGCCGACGATTTGCGTTGTCACACCACCCTCATCTTCAAAGGGCGCAACACCTAATTTTTCGAGGTCCAACGGTACGTCATGCACGGTTGGCTCGCCAAGGGGTCTCATTCCGACCTCTTTAATTAGTTTTTCCATAAAAGTCCTTACTAGAGTTGCGTCTCCCATTATTTCGGGATCGCCTAGCCCCAGGACTTTAAGGTGTTTGGTTTCCATAGGCAGAAATTTTCTTTTTTTTGGGAAATCCGGAATTATGCCGGTTTCTGTAAAAAAAAGATTAAAAAACCTTAATTATTAAAGTGCGGATTTTTCCGTTCGCTTTGCGGAAAAATATGAATTAAATATATCAGATATATATTTTTATGTAAAGGGGATATTATCAAACGAAAAAAAGTGACTCAATGTCACTCTTTTTCGTGGAGCGGGTAGGGGGAGTCGGTCACAACTCTCGTTGGCTTCCGCCTCCTCGGTCGCGACCCCGCCTCGCTTGTTTGACTCGCCGGATAGCTCGTCAAACATAGCTCCGGCATTCAACTCCCCCACGCCCCGCAAGAAATTGCGGGGCTTACCCAATTAATTTAAAAACCCGAGACAAGCTCGGATTTTTAAATTAGCGGGTAGGGGGAGTCGAACCCCCATTTAGTCCTTGGCAAGGACTCATAATAGCCGCTATACGATACCCGCATACTGATTTCAGATTTCAAATTTCAGATTTCAAATTTTTTATCTTAAACTTTTAAGATAAATTATTTATAAATATAATTTATCATATTTTGATTATTTTGGCAAGCATTCAGCAAGCATAAAAAAACTTCGCTTATGCGAAGTTAGAATTTTATTCTGCCGGTTGCTTCAAAGTAGGCGACAACCTCATCTGTATCTTTTGGGCTCACTAAGTAAAATTTTAGAAGAATATATTTTGCGACCAATATTGCATCTTTTATTTGTTCTAGCGACAATTGCGCTAGCCCGGGATCTCCGCGGGCATTGCGGTATTTGGAGATTGTTCTAATAATGTCTTCCGGAGAGCTACCGTACATTTTTCTAAAAAGGTGCTTCCTCTCGTTGCTCCACTCTTTGGGCGGTCCCGGTTTTTGTGGTCCGATCATTTTTCCTCCTCTTTAAATAGATTGTACCAAATATTCCGCTAATTGCAAGAGTGCTGGCAAAATACTGCCAAAAAGGAGAAATATCTTTTGCCGCTTCGGATTTTTCTATAATCCCTTGGCTTATTAATTGTATATCGTCTTCATTCCTTGGTAAAAGGCGGTATTCATCATTATATTTGCTTAATACTCCGGTTATTTTTATAATATCGCGCTCTTTAATCCCTGAAAAATCAATACTAGTTTTATTGTAAATTAGAAGTTCTGATCCGTCTATGTCTATAGATATTTTTTTGGAAGAGGACTCTATTATTTCGCCTTCGGCAGATACAAAGTTGCCGACTGCCTCATCATCAATATTTGAACTTGTGAGAGCAAGGGGTTCTAAAGAATTATTATGAGATAAAGTCTGAATTGAATTTTTTCCTTTTAATTTTAACCGCGGTTCGCCGTAATATGTGCTTGGCTCGCCCCAGACAGTTATTTTATCGCCGATTTCAAGAGCTGGCCAGTCGGCATAAAACATATATAATTGTAATCCGTTTATATACATAGTTTGAGTATTGAAAATATTTGGCGGGACGATTACGATTCCTGTTGCTGAATTTTGCGCGGCGCTTGAAGTCGAGGTTGTTTTTATGTTTTCTTGTTTTTTTGTTTTTATGTTTTCTGCCAGTGGAGTTGGACTGGATGTCCATTGCCAGTCATCATCCAAAAGCGCGTAAGATAATCCTTCTTTTGCATCGTCATATTCAATATTTATAATTTCATTTTTATCTTGGTCTAAAATTCGCGCGCTGTCGTTTGTGTTGTTAAGGGAAAGTTTGGTTTTGTTGTACGGAAAAAGAAGATATCCGCTAGCTTTGATGATGGTGTCGTTTGGAATTTTATATGGGTTGCTTCCGCCTTCCATATCGTCTAAATATATCCCGCCAAGATTTATATCTTCATCTCCGGAATTGTAGAGCTCTATCCACTCACCGGTTGTATCACTTCCTTCTGGATTCGGTAAGATTTCGTTTACTGTAATGAACTGCTCGATGATATTAATATCGGATTGATAGAAGTTGTTTGAAGTAATCTTTTGTATTTCAACGGTTTCTTGTTCTTCTAAAAATTGATTCTCATAATTTTTTGTTAAGATAGTTGTAATTTTATAACTGCCATTTGTCTCACGGGCAATACTTTCTCCTTTTTTTGGTGCCTCTATCATACTTCCGTTCCAATCGCCGTAAATAAGTTGGGCAATAGAAAAATTATTGGCATCGGAAAGATAAATTGCATCACCGGAATTGTTTAATCGATTATTTATCTCTATTGTTATAAAAGAATTCGGATAAATTACGCCAAGGAGAGTATAGATTTTGTTTGAACCATCGTACAC
>JAHINX010000037.1 GCA_018895765.1 Patescibacteria group bacterium | reverse complement strand
CTAAAATGAGATGAAAATGGACAAAAGTAAATGCAAACAACCAGGGTAACACCAAGAGCCAGATAACAAAAATTGAAGGAATAAAATATTCTAGCCGAAAAGAAGTTTTCGGTAAAATGCGGGCAAAATGGCCGCGGTGCAAACCAAAGCGAGCGATTTGTTTTAAATGAGGGATAAAAATAGGCCGGCGGTGATGATAGACTAAAACCTTTGGATCATAAATAATTTGCTTTTTTAATTTCTCTATAATTTTAATGCGCTTTTCCGCCGATTCGGCAGAGCGGAAATGGTTAAAACATCCGGCTGAATATTTAGGAAAATCAGCAACCCTTATTTAACACGGTAAAGTGTTAAAGCTTATACAATATTTTTTTCCCTTGGCTTCATAACTATATTATAGCAAAATTTGTAAAATTTGTAAAAAACAAAATCCGCCGTAAAATCAGGCGGATTTTGCTATTGCCTATTATAATCTTTTACAATTACCAAGAGATTATAAAAGAAGATCATTGTCAAACTTATCGCTTATTACCGGCTTTTGCCTAACCTTTAGGTAAGATGGGATATTTGCTTTTGCATAATCAAAAGCTTCTTCTACAACTACATCAGGTATATCAATAATATGGTCATATTTATCCGCCAGCCCTTGCAACATTCCCTCGTTAACAAAATAACGGCTGAACACTCCTTCCCCATCTTTAATTCCGTCTCCGTCCACATCTTCTCCTGCAGTTGAATAAACATAAGCTGATTGAGTTTCTCCTGTTGCCATATTAACTACTCTTCCATCGCTTGCCACATCATTCATTCCGCCTGCAAGGCAGGAGTCAAAAACAAAAACGATTCTCGCGGTTCCAAAATCAGAAAACCAATTTTTTAATTCTCCGTCCCATATATAAGTTATATCGCCCTCTTTATCATTTTCGGTGTTCCAGACAACAATTGCTTCATCTATTGCTTCTTCATCACCATCGGCAGCCATACCTTTAGTTCCGTGTCCGCTGAAAAAGAACACCACTTCATCATCCGGACTTAATGCTGTATCTTCTTCTATGTCCATTATGGCGTTATAAATATTATCACGGGTTGGAACATTATAAGCGACATTACCAAGAGCAGGTCCGGTAAAGCCTCCTCCATCTTTAAACAACATAATATTCTCTGCTTTATATCCGTAAAGCTCTATAAGGGCTTTATACATATGCAGCGAATCTCCATCGGATTCGCAGAGATCATAAGCCGTGCCTGGATAATCGCAAATTCCGATTACAACGGCGTATTTATTGCCAGTTGCCGGATAATCTCCCAAAATTCCGGTTGCCGCGCCACTTTCCGGTTTTGAGGGCGAAGGTTTGCCCTTGTCCTTTCCTTTTCCCATATCTTCGGAGAAAACTTTTTTTACGACCTCTATGTTAGAGGCCGGAATAGGTTTGGGCGCTTTTCTGTTTTGGCCTTGCTGTTTTTCAACCGGCGCCGCCTGAGAAGCTAAGGATGTTCCAGCCAAACTTAAAACAATCCCAAACATTACTATGCTTGCCAATAAAAAATTAATTTTTCTTTTCATAGTTTTGTCTGCCCCGTTAAATTCTGCTTGGCAGGAATCCCGAGCGCTCGGGATTATTTAACGAGGGTAAATTTTAATTAAATTATTTTAAATAAATCAAATACAACATTTCATAATTACATTATAGCAAAATGGGCAAAATTTGCAAAAAAAATTAATACTGATTTAAAACTTGATTACTCGCATTATAAATTTTCCTGCCCGCGTATTTTTGCAGTTCTTCTAAGTTTATATAGTATTTTTTGTTGTTTTTAATAACATAAATTCTCATATCTTTGCCTCGTATCAAGTCCCCGTTTTGGTATTCGGCGCAAATTTTAAGCCCTGTCGGGTAAAAATCCGTTATTTCGTCCGAAACATTTAAAATTTCCTGCCCGGTAAATTTTTCCAACGCTTTTATGTTCGCTATGTGCCTTTTAACTTGCTTTTCAATCAAATAAACTTTCATATCACTGCCGCGAATTAAACTGCCATCAGCGTAATATTCAATGCTAAGCACTTTAATCTCCCCGCCCGTATCAGTTAATCCGCATTTTCTTTCTGTCTGAGCTTTTTGCTCCGCTGTCATTAAACAATTATTCGGTATTATGGAAATTATATTGCGGTATTGCCAATTATTTACGCAAGTATTTTGCCACTTATCGTAAATCACTTTAACGCAAGGAGTTGGCGCTAAAATAATCGGATTGCCAACGCTTTTAGGAATGTTTGTTTCCGCGTCTTGTTTGTAAGCCGGAATATCTGTTATTTCCGCTGTTAAATCAAGCTTGATACTGGGAGTTGTTTGGACATCAGGGCATTTATTTTGTCCGCCCGCAAGATTGCCCAGTTTAAAAATTATATTTTCGCCAATATAATTTTGGCAGGGAACTTCAATAAAATATTTGCCGATATTTTTAACGGTGTTGTTGGCGATTTCTATGTTGCTTTTTTCTATTTTAGTTACAATAACAGTATTAACAGCAGCCGGCTTATCGCCTATCTTCGCATTGCCGTAAAATAAAACCGGTATTTCAGGAGGGAATAATTGAACGGCTAAAACAGTGGCAGGAAAAAATATAAAGACTAAAACCGCAATAATAATTATTGCTTGTAATCCGTTATAGACAGCTTGTAGTTTATAACAATTCATTTTAACAAACAGCCCTTTACCTAAAAATTTAGTAAAGGACTGTACAATTATAGAAGCTATTCTATTTTTTCCACCAACTATCTTTCCATTAATAACTCTGCTCAACAGATGATAAATAATAAGACCAAACATGCTCGAATTTCTTAAATCTAATTGTTTCTTTCCCTGTTAAACTGCCGGCTTGTTCATAAGGAGGCACTGGAATCTCTAAAGTAATTGTTGCTTCTTGGGGCAAGGTGTTAATGTCCAGTCCCGGTAAAGATAATTCTCCCCTGATATAAAACCAATTTTGATCTTTTTGTTTAGAATTAGAATTTTTGTCTATGATCCAGTGAATCGCCATAGTTTTAACGTCCACGCCTTGATTAAGGTTATTATTCTTCTTGCCGGAAGCTTCCTGATAAAGCCAAAGATTCTTAACTTTCTTAAAATTTACTTTATCTTTTGCTAATTGATCAGCGATCTGAATATATAACAATGCTGATTTATCTAAATTTTCTTCTTGATATTTATCCGGTAATTCAAAACTGCCGGAAACAGTAAAGATTGTTTTGTTTCCTAAATGCTTGCCCTGATGATCAAAAGCCCAGTGAATTTTCATGCTTTTAATGCTAAAAGATTTCATTGCTTCCGGAACTATTTTGAAAATTACTGAATCCGCGCCATTATTTCCGCTATCATCAGTAGCGCCTACCTTTAAAGCATGCTCTGTTTCACCTGAATATTTACCCAAATCAATGGCATTTTTAGAATATTCAATTTCATCTAAATAAACTTTTGCTTCCGGTTCAGAGTCGCAAATATCATTAATTGTATAAGCTATTAAAATTGATCCTTGAGTATTTAAATAAATAATTTCTTCAGGTGAAGTAATTTCAACTTCCGGCAATATAGTATCTTGAACAGTAATATCTAAAACATCGCTGGAATTAAGCCGGCCGTCACTAACAGTTAAGGTTATTTGATGTTGGCCTAAATGCAAAAAAACATTTAATACTTCATCGGTTCCTAAAATATTTCCATCT
>JAHINX010000036.1 GCA_018895765.1 Patescibacteria group bacterium | reverse complement strand
CGCGATGTTATGTGAAATAGCCAGAAATTTCTTTATTATTTTTTAAGATTTTTTTGGCAATTTATTTCGGTCGAACATAACTTGTGATATAATTTAATCGTTTAATATTTAACCAACAAAATTATGAGCATTGAAAAAATGGGTGGTTATGTGCCACCAGAAGAAAAACCTAAAACACCAAAAGAAATAATGGAAGAAATGGAAAAGAAGGGACAAAAGCCTCTCACACAAGAAGAGTATTTAGAATTACAGAAAAAACAAGCCCAAAAATCTGATCGTGTACCGATGGCAGATTGGCAAAAAGATAAGGGACTTAAAATTAAAAAATTAGAAGAAATGACACCGGAGGAGAGGAAAGAATGGGAAGAAGAGCAAAAAAAGATGGGTTCGAGACCGGCGGTAAGAATTGAATAAATTGCCAAAAAATACATTAAGGAATAGAAATTTCTGGCTACATCACATAACAGCGTGTATCTGGCTACGGAAAATTGGCATTAATTAAATCCTTAAGGAGCGCCAATTTTCCTCCGCCCAAATTTTCATCCCTTATTTAGATGAGGATTTAGGTGGAGTTCAATTATAAAACGTGCGTCTGATAATCAAAATTTATCCTGTTTAATCGGGATGGAAACTTCAGATACACGCAAACGTTAGGAGAAATTTTCTTTAAAAATTATTTTTGCTTATCAAATAAAATAAAGGCCACCGTTTTTGATGGCCCTTGATCAATTTATCTTAAATTGATGCATTGAAAATAATTAGTCTTTTGGCACCAGCTTGATTATGAAATGGTCTTTGGCAAAAACCATACCTTTAACCAGTGCATCTGCGAAATGAACGATTAAAAAAATCCCTAAAATGCGCGGGGAAACATAGCCAAAGCCAATTTCTCCATATTTTGCGCAAATCCATCCGATACCAAAGAATAATACGCACAATGAAATATTGTACAAAGGCGGTTTATCCCCGTACATATGCATAATCCTGTTCAATGTCATGATTTCACCTCCATTGTTTTATAGCTTGATTTACTACAATATAAGCAAATAAAATATATTGTGTCAACCCAACGACGCAAAAATAATTTTAAAGAAAACTCAAGAGGGCGCTGCGCTTTCTTTTGCCCTTTTATTTGATATAATTACATTAAAGGAGGGCAAAAGAACCCTCGCCTAACAACACAATATCCGACTCGGAGCTCAGCCCGCTCCTCGTCCAAATTCCTTGTCTTTCAGGCTTCGGGACTTCGGATATCGGTAAACGTTAGGCGACATTTTCTTTCAAATTATTTTTTGCTCATAAGAAAAAAGGCGTCAGCCGTCAGCTGTGTAGCCAACGCCTTGTGTTTGAACCGGATCTGCTCTTTGCTGTTTACAGAAAGTAGATACAGGCGAGGATTGCCCCGCCAGACAATTTGTATACCACACTATGGGTAATCCTTTTCGGAGCAGACAACCCCGAAAAATCAATGCCCAGAGCTTTGTCAACGGCCACCTCAATAATGGCGCTGACGATGATTACGAGTGCAATAACTAAAAGTTTCATTTCACACCTCCTATGGTTTTTGTAAAAGAGCAGATCCTCGCAATAGCGAGAAACCACTCTTTTGGTTAAAAGATGATTTCTCAACTATTGATGTTTCAGTATAGCAGATAAAGGTTAATCTGTCAAGCCCACGACCGCAAAAAATAATTTAAAAGAAAACGCTACGGGGGCGCTGCGCTTTCGCTTCACTCCGTTCCGCTCACCCTCGCCTAACACCGAGTATGCGGAAAAACTCTCGGCTCGAGTTTTTCCCAAATTCACTTTTCTCTGTTGGGTGGTAATCCAAGTAATTATACAGTAAAATAGTATTAAGCTAAATGAAATATTAACCAATAACTCCGAAAAGCGAACTTCGCATACTCGGATACGTTAGGCGAAATAAATTTTAGCGCGATAGAATGAAAACTTTAATAAACAAATTCCTCCTAACTATTATTAATATGAAAAAAGCTAAACTCCTCTGGTATTTATTGACAATTATTCCAATCGCCTTGCTGATTCTTGGTTATATTTTTCCTTCATCATTTTTCGGAAGTCAAGAAGCGATTAGAGATTTTGTAAATCAATTTGGAATATTCTCGCCCCTTGTCTTTATTTTGATCCAAGTCCTGCAAGTAGTTATCACACCATTTAGTCATTATGCTGTATCAATCGCAGGTGGATTCATATTTGGAACATGGCAAGGATTCATCTATAATTGGATTGGAAGAGTAATTGGAACAGCAATCGCATTTTATTTAGCAAGATTTTTTGGAAGAAAAATAATCAAACATGTTGTTAAACCTGGAACTATACAAAAATACGATTATTATTTTGATAAAGGAAAAATATTGCTGTTCCTTGCATATTTCTTGCCAGTGTTCCCTGACGATGAATTATCTTATCTTGCAGGACTTTCAGCTATGAAACCAAAAATATTTTTACCCCTAATGGCGATTGGGCATATAAGTGGAAGTTTAGCCTTAGCCTATGTAGGAAATGGAATACAGTCAGTAAAAGAACCCATGTTCATAATTCTTTCACTAGTAACTCTAATCGGAGGAATTTGGTTTGCATGGCATTATAGAAAAGTTAAGAATAATGCTAATGTGTAGAACGCGCGTCAAAATTTACTCAAGGGGACGCTACGCTTTCGTCGCTATCGCTCCTCACCCTCGTATAACAAGGGATAAAAGGAAAATTGCTCGGCTCGCAATTTTCTCAAATTTTTCTTTCACTTCGTTCCAGAAAAACTTCTTTTATCCCCGATGTTATACGCAATTCAAAAACCCGCCTTTTAAAACATTGAAAAATTTAGTAAAATATTTAAAGGTCGAATAAATTATATATTAAAAGAAAGGAGGTGTAATATTATGAAATTAAAAAACAAAATTGCTATTGTGACAGGTTCAAGAAGAGGTATTGGTCAATCTATAGCACTTGAGTTAGCAAAAGAAGGAGCTAAAGTAGTTATCTCTGATATCGATTTAAAAGAATGTCAAAATGTTTGTGATGAAATAAAAAAGATTGGTTCAGATGCGATTGCTGTAAAATGTGATGTTTCCAAAAAAAGAGATGTGGATGCCATGGTAAAAAAGACTATACAAAAATTTAAAAGAATAGATATTCTTGTTAATAATGCTGGTGTTGTTTTAATGAAACCTTTTGTCCAGATGATAGAAAAGGATTGGGATTTTGTCTTGGGTATAAACTTAAAGGGAGTATTTCTCTGCACAAATGCTGCTGCAAAACAGATGGTTAAACAAAAAGGTGGGAAAATAATTTCAATAGCTTCTATAGCAGGAGAAGTAGGATTTATGAATACCTCTGCTTATTGTGCTTCCAAAGCAGGAATTATAAACTTAACGAGAGAGCTTGCAATGGAACTATCTCCTCACAATATTAATGTTAATGTAGTAGCACCTGGAGTAATTGCCACAAAGATGACCGAAGATATGTTAAAGGACAAAAAAACAAAAGAGGTTTTGTTAGCAAACACTCCTCTCGGCAGAGTTGGTCAACCAGAAGAAATAGGCAAAGCCGTAGTCTTTTTAGCATCAGACGATTCAAGCTTTATAACAGGACATACATTAGTTGTGGATGGGGGATGGTTAACTCATTAGAATTAAAATTTTGTAGTAACGAATAAGGCGGGTTTTTGAACTCGCTCCACTACGCTCCGTGCCACGCTGCGCTCTCCTCCTTTCAGTCGTCGGGGCGTATAACAAGGGATATACGGTTCAGCCCTCGGCTCGGGCTTCACCCAAATTTTTCTTTCGCTACGCTACAGAAAAACTTCGTATATCCCAAACGTTATACGCCATAATAAAAAGCCTCTTTAATATTGATAATAATTTTGGCAATTTATTTTTGGGCAGGTCGCGTATGGCAGGTTTCAATATTTTGACACATCTTAATTTTTAACTGATTAACAATATGAAAACAAGAGAACAAGGAGGCGAAAGTGGAGGTGGACCAGAACAAAAATCACTAGAAGAGGATGAACAGAAGAATCCTGAAAAAGAACTTCCTACCGGCTTCAGATCTAAATATCCACTAGTTTATGAGAAACTAGATTCTCCGGAAAAAGTCAGTATATTTTTACAAGCGGCTGAACACTGTGAAGTCCAGCCAATGGAATTGGCTTTTATCGCAGAGAAAATTATAGAAGATCATGAAACTCGTGGTTTAGATTATGTAACACTTGAAGATGAAAAACGTCGCGGCGTCTATGAAAACCCACGATTATCAGGAGTAAAAGAAGTACTCTCGTATTATACAAGTTCTAGAGCAGAGGCAATAAGAGAACTTCTGTTCCCCGGTTTAAAGAATAGTGGGTTTAAGAAAGGATTCTTCTTTGATTGGCGTAATCGTGATAATAACGAAGGTGAAAAATAAAAAAATAAATTGCCAAAATTATTGTTAAGGTTGTCGGCTTTTTATTACAACGTATAACACGGGATAAGCGGTTCGGGACTGGCACGCATTTTATATTTTTATTGTATGTGCCAGTCCCTCTCCCAAATTTTCTTCCGCTACGCTCCAGAAAACTTCGCTTATCCCGATACGTTAGGCGAAATAAATTTTGGCGCGCTAGAAAGAAAACTTAATAAACAAATTCCTCCTAACTATTATTAATATGAAAAAAGCTAAACTCCTCTGGTATTTATTGACAATCATTCCAATCGCCTTACTAATTCTTGGTTATATTTTCCCTTCATCATTTTTTGGAAGCCAAGAAGCGATAAGAGATTTTGTCAATCAATTTGGAATATTCTCGCCTCTTGTTTTTATTCTAATTCAAATCCTGCAAGTTGTAGTTACGCCTTTTAGCCATTATGCTGTTTCTATTGCAGGCGGTTTTATTTTTGGAACATGGCAAGGATTTATTTATAATTGGATTGGAAGAGTTATTGGAACAGCAATAGCATTTTATTTGGCAAGATTTTTCGGAAGAAAAATCATTAAACATGTTGTCAAACCTGAAACCATAACAAAATATGATTATTATTTTGACAAAGGCAAAGTATTGCTGTTCCTCGCATATTTCTTGCCAGTGTTCCCAGATGATGAACTTTCTTACCTTGCAGGACTTTCAGCGATGAAGCCAAAAATCTTTTTACCCTTAATGGCGGTTGGACATATAAGTGGGAGTTTAGCTTTAGCCTATGTAGGAAATGGGATTCAATCCGTAAAAGAGCCTATGTTCATAATTCTTTCACTAGTAACTTTAATCGGAGGAATCTGGTTTGCATGGCATTATAGAAAAGTTAAAAATAATGTTTCTGTATAGACGCGCGCCAAAATTTACTCAAGGGGTCGCTGCGCTTCG
>JAHINX010000003.1 GCA_018895765.1 Patescibacteria group bacterium | reverse complement strand
GGACATTGCCGCAATGCCTAAGGCTACTCAGTCTAGCGCTATTTTAAATACGTTATCAAAAGAGGGTCGCATAGAACCGCTTATACAATCTGGAAATATTGACATTGCTACAGCCAACTTAAAAGCAAATGGCGGGATTATTGCTAAACAAGTAGCAATAAACGGAAGTGAAGAATTAAGAAATAAATTTAAAGAAGCAAAGCGCAATGACTATGTTACTGGGCTCAAAGACTCAATGAAAACCCCGGGTAATCACACAAAGGAAAGGGCTGAACTTTTGCGTTTAGGTGAAAACATCTCTTCATTATATAAAGTTGATAATAAAGGCGATTTTACGACCAATGAAGAAGAGAACAAGTTTAAGGCAGATGTTAAAAATATACCAAAGCGCGATATTATTGAGATTTCCCCCTCATTAAAGGGAGAAGCTCGTCACCAGGCTTTTGAGGCTTTGGATAGGACTGATTTAGCAAGCTATCTGAACCGCGCGCAAAGCTCAGGTTCTGATGAGGCGATATCAAAAGCCAAAGAGTTCATAAATGATTATATAGCGGCCGCTGATACTGGCATCGCCAGTGAAAATATGAAAAAGAGCGCAAAACAAATGTCTGCATTACCGGTTTTCAGGTCATTTTTAAAAAAAGAATCTACGCCCGCGGAAGCTGGCGCTAAAGAATATAGCGGTGGCGCTCGTGAAGTAGAGCTACCGGAAGAAGAAAAATAAAAAATATGCCGGAGGATATTTTTGAAAAATTAAATAAACTGCCAAAAGAGATAAAAGAGTATATGTATAGTGATTCTTTGGCAGATGCAAATTTAGAGTTGATTGAAAAATATAAATTTTCCGAAAATCAAAAGGAGGATTTTTTTGATATTTTAAATCAGATATTTGTAAAAGAAATATCACCGGATAGTTTGGACGGCGTCTTAATGAATAAATTAAAAATAAAGGACGATAAGACTGTCCACGCTTTAGCGAAAGATATCAGAGAAAAAATTTTAGCGTCTATCGTTGACTATTTTGGAATGATGGGGAAAAGAGAAATAAATGAAGAAGAAAATAATTCTTTAGTCACCAAAGCTATCGCAAAATTTAATCTGCAATTTTCCCCCCACCTAACCTCCCCCCGAGTACAGGGGGAGGAAAGTCAAGAGTCGGAGCTTAAAGAAAGATTTATAGATATTTCCGAAAGTTTTTTGGAAAACGTAAGGACAAAATCTCAATTTAAAAATACATTGGAAAAGCCTGTGGATAAGGGCGGGCTTGGATACGATGAAGAAATAGCAGAATCAATCGCCAATTATTACGCATCATATTTGCGGATACAGGAAATAGAAAAGAAAAAAGAAAAAGAAGGTGTAATACCAAAAACAAAAAGGATAAAAAATTTGGAAATTAATAAAGCAGGGGAACCCGCTTTAGCCCCCTCTGCCCCTTTTGCTTCTCCAGAACCCCCCCTACCCCCCCCTTTGAAAGGGGAGGGAGAAGAGATTGCCGCGTCGCTCCCGCTGGTCGCTCCTCCATTCTCCGCCAAGGCTACGAACGACACGCGCAATGACAGGGAGGGTGTCTTGAAGAAAGACGAAGTTGGTTTTGAGTCCGAGGAAAAAGAAGCGGCAGAAATGAATCAAAAAGTAGAAGAAATGCGAAGCTCCGAGCCGACGCAACCTGGCGGCGAATCAAAAACTGACACGGCTTTAAAAGAAATAGATATAAAATTTCCATCCGCTGATTTGAATGAACGGTTAAAGATGCTTATTGATTCGCGTTTGCGTAATGTTCGTACATCCACGCAGACGTTTGAACGTCTTACTTTGCCTGCAGTAAAGGGTGGGCTCGGCCTGACAAAAGAAGAGGCAGATAAAATATCTTTAATTTTAAATAAATATTTAAATAAAGAAAGCCACGACTTATATAAAGGCAAATTAGGAGAAATAAAAGATTTTGAAAAAAAAGTAGCAGAACAAAAAATAGAGAAAAGCGAGAGAGAAGATAGTCAACAAAAAGAGAGCTTAAATAAAAAATTTGAAAAATTGACAGCAGGGAGGAGAGTCAAGAAAACAAGAAAACCCCGAAGGAGAGCAAGCTCTCTACGGGGCAGGCAAGAAAACAAAAAAACAGAAGAAAGGCCGCTCAGCAAGTCCCTCCCTTTGGAAAAGGGAGGACAGGAGGGATTTAATAATAAAGAAGAAAAATTAATAAATCCCCCCCAGCCCCCCTTTTCCAAAGGGGGGGGAAGGGGAGAGCCTTCTATAATTCCCGCCCCAAAGCCAACCCTTGAGGATATTCCCTATAAGTCAAAACTTTATGGTCCGGTAGAAGAGATCGCCAATATGACGATTAGCGATTTTAGAAGAATCGCTAAAGATCCTAAAGAAGCCATTTTAAAAATAAAAGACAAGCTTTTTCTTTTGCGCGAAGAATCATTTGCAAAATATCAGGCTGGGGTGAATGCTTGGAAGAAGTCCCCATTATATAAAGAATATCTAAACTTATTAAATCAAAGCTTAATTAGTGGAAAATCATTGGAAGAAAGTCTTATTTCAAGCCAGACATTAAACAAAGAAGAATTTAATGCTATAATAGAATCAAGAATAGGTGATTAGCTATGCAACAATTTGTCGTCCCACAATTTATAGATGTAGAAGACAAGATTATCGGGCCGATTACTACCCGCCAGTTTATAATAATGCTCGCAGCCTTATTATTGGATTTTGTTGGCTATAAGTTGCTGACCTTTATATTTTTTATAATATTTTTGCTTGTAGTGACAGGGTTTGCCATTATTGTTGCTTTTGCCAAAGTGAACGGACAATCTTTCCATTATTTTTTATTAAATCTGTTCCAGACGTTTAGAAAGCCCGGGTTGCGTGTCTGGCAAAAAGACACAAGCAATGCGGAATTAAAAAAATCAGCTGAAAGCGCTCCGACAATTGCGCCAAAAGTAGTAATCAACAAAGAACGTCCGACTGCTTCAAAATTGTCAGAATTGACGTTATTGGTAAATACAGGAGGAGTCTACCGACCGGAGGAATAGCTTTTTAGGTAGTAGCTTTTTAGCTTATTAGGAAATTTTCTAAGAAGCTAAGAAGCTAAGAAGCTAAGAAGCTAATTTATGTCAAAGCCAGGACCTAGCACAAAAAGATTTTTAGACATTGGCGAGATAAAAGAGGATGTCGTAATAATGAAAGACGGTACACTGCGCGCTGTTTTTTTGGCATCCAGTATTAATTTTGCTCTAAAATCTGAAGAAGAACAGCAAGCGATTATTAGTAGTTATG
The DNA here is from genome assembly GCA_018895765.1 of Patescibacteria group bacterium. Lineage (GTDB taxonomy): Bacteria > Patescibacteriota > Patescibacteriia. Next base: position 1,370 of record JAHINX010000003.1, on the reverse strand, counting down.
TCGGCTTTTTGAACAGCTTGGATTTTTCATTGCAAATCGTTATTCAATCAAGGCGATTAAATATTGAAAAATATATAGAAAAATTAAAAACGTTAGAAAAGGGTCAAAAAAATGAACTTTTAAAAATGCAAATAGCAGATTATAGGCAATTTATAGGAGAGCTAATAGAGATGGGCGATATAATGAGTAAGAAGTTTTATGTTACCATTCCATATAGTCCATTTACCAATAAGCAAAAAGGTTTTTTTAGCCGTTTCAAAGAAATACTGACGCCCGCTTCGGTTATTGCGATGGGCAAAAAAGAATTTTTAAAAAGAAAAAGAGATTTGATGCTCCGCGTAGAATCCGTGTCTTCCGGATTGCAGAGCATGGGCATACAAACGGTACAATTGGATACGCAGAGCTTAATAGAGCTTTATTATGATGCTTATAATCCAGATTTGCGGGAAACGCAAAAAATGACACCAACTAATAATTTGAGAATAGAAGAATAAAATAATTGTAAATTGCAAATATCAAATTGTAAATCTGTATATTGTGTTCCGCAAAGCGGAACTAATAATTAAATTTGAAATTTGAAATTTAAAATTTGAAATTAGAATATGGCTTTTAAACCAGGAGGCGCAACTGCGCCTACCCCACAACCAAGAGAGCTGACTGAGGCCGAAAAAAGAAGGCAAGAAGAAGCAACGAAAACTTCCGAACAAAAGATTGCTTTAGAAGAAGAGCGCGCATACAGAAAAGGCGTTGTCAGCGTGCTAGACCTTATCGCTCCAGCCGCTTTTGAAGTTAAACCTTCTTATATACGAATGGGCGACGTATTTATACGCACTATTTTTGTTATAACATATCCGCGTTATGTAAGTATTGGCTGGTCGGCGCCGATTATCAACTTGAACACAACTTTAGACATTTCGATGTTTTTTTATCCGATAAAATCTGATGTAATTTTAAAACAATTACAAAAAAAGGTTGGAGCTTTGGAAGCGCAAATAATTGCTGATTCAGAAAAGGGAATGCCCCGCGATCCGATAAGAGAAACCGCGTTGCAGGATATAGAAAAATTGCGAGACGACCTCACACAGGGTACGGAACATTTTTTTCAATATGCTTTTTATATAACTATTTATGCAAAAAAAGAAGAAGAGTTGGAAAAAATCAGCAGTCAAATAGAAACACAATTTGGTTCAAAGCTTATTTATTCAAAAAAAGTGTATTATCAGGCGGAACAAGGATTTAATTCTACCTTGCCTTTGGCAAACGACGAATTAATGATTACGTTCAATATGAATTCTTCACCAATTGCTTCGTCATTTCCTTTTATGTCTTCAGAGTTAACTTCAGACGATGGAGTTCTCTATGGGATTAAT
>JAHINX010000035.1 GCA_018895765.1 Patescibacteria group bacterium | reverse complement strand
TTCTTACAAATTATGCTTCTCCTTAATTTGCCGTACCGCTTTATTATATTTTTCCACTTCCTTTAACGGTAGTTTATAAAATATCTTTGGTAGCCACCTGCTCTTTCCGCGCTTGTCGGGAATTGCGGTAAATAAAGTTTCATCAACAAAAACTCCACGCTTTCCTTGCTCTAGCATCGTAAGCCATAAATCCCAATCCTGAAATTTTTTTAATTGCTCATCAAAGCCGGGAAAATCCTTGCGGCGAATCAGCGACATTGTGGAAATATAATTCACTTGTTTTAATTTCTCCGCATCAAAAGACATTCCGCGCATCAATTTCCAGCCCAGCTTAAACGAACAATACGCATAGGATGCGGCAAAATTCTCATCCAGCGCATTTTTTAATTTTTTTAAGGCGTCGGGCTCCAAAATTATATCAGCGTCACAAAAAAAGAAATAATCTCCATTTGCTTTATGCGCGCCAAAATTGCGCGCCCAATTTGAGCCATAATTTTTTCCTTCAGAAAAGATTTTGATCTTTGTGTCATTTCGACCTTGTGGAGAAATCTCATACGCCCGACTCTTTGTGGATGTGAGATCCCTCGACTCGTCGTTTCGCTCCTCGCTCGGAATGACAGAAGGATCAGCAAATTTTTCACAGACATCGCGAGACCCCTCAGTTGATCCATCATCAACTATAATAATCTCCAAATCATAATATGTTTGGGTTAAAATTGACTTTAAGCATCTTCCTATTGTTTTCTCTTTATTATAGAGTGGAATAATAACAGATATCATAAAAAATAATCAATAATCAATAATCAATGAACGATCAACTTCAAAGTATTAAATGATCATTGGGGAATTTGAACTTTGAAATTCATTGATGATTGAGAGTTGATGATTGATAATTTCCCCTCTTAATTGGTCATTTTATTAAAAACCTCTCCTCCACCCTCGCCTTCCCTTCATCGCCCAATTCTTCACGCAAATTTTTATTTTCCAAAAGTTCCATAACTCTCTCATAAAGCTGTTCATCCGTATGTACGATAAACCCGGTTACGCCATCCTCAACCGCCTCTCCCAGTCCTCCGGAATTTGTAACAATGACCGGCCTTGCATAATAAGCCGCCTCCAAACAAACCATTCCAAAACCTTCCCAATTGTCTTTTGATGGCAAAGCGGTAAGGACAAAAATATCACAGGCGGTATACAAATTAGGCAAATCAACATCCAAAACCCTTCCTAAAAAAATAACACTAGCAGAAAGACCAAGCTCTTCTGTTATTGCCATAAGTTCGGGTCTATGCGAACCGTCTCCTGCAATAACAAGCAAAACATCCGGGTCGTCAAGAAGAATCCGCGGCATTAACCTTATAAGCTTTGACTGCCCTTTTCTTTTAACCAGCCGGCCAAGAGAAAAAATAATTTTTTTATTCTGCCAGTCATACTTTTCTCTAAAATCTTCTGTCGCCTTAGGCATTGGCATTATTTTCGGATGTTCCACTTTATAAGAGTGTAAATCACCAAAAACAGTACGTAAAAGTTCTCCTGTCGCTTTGCTGTTTACAACGATCAAATTTGCTTTATTTAAAATTTTTTTTGCCCAATATCTTTTCCATTTACTTTTATTCGCATTTAATATATCAAGTCCGTGCAAAATCAAAGTATAGGGTTTTTTGCATAAAAGCCCTATATATCCGATTGGTAGAATATGGCTTATAGTGAGATTTTCGTATTTTTTGCCAAAGCGACAGCCCCAATACAAAGCAGGCAACCACTTAGGCCACCCTTTCCATATTAATTTTTTTCTCATAACGCCATCCTCTTCAAAAATTGAAGCCTGCCTTGAAATATCAGGCGCCAGAACATCTAAATTATGCGTTCTGGCATAACCTTCAAGATACCGCGCTACGCCTCCCAGATTCGGCTTATAGTCAATTGTAATCAAAAGATTAGTCTTCATTTTTGTTGAAACATAATTAAAAACATATCGCCTACTGTAATCTTCAAATTTTGGCTGCGAATTCTGAAAAGCTCCTCCGCTTAATAGCTATTAAACATCGTCGCTTGTTCAAAATTTTCGCCTAAAATTTGGAAATTTCGCTACGGCGCAATGCTTATAACTATGTTCCTAATTTATTTTTAAAATAAAAATATTCTTCTTTTGTAAAAACCCTGAAAAGAAAAATGAAAAATAAAAACACGAGCGCGCCTAACCCTATCGCTAGATAAAACGGTATACTCTGTATAAATATTTTTACAAATATAGCCATAAATATTCCCGCTAAAAGAACGCGAAAATTATACCAGACAATTTTTCTTAAACTAAATTTTATAACCTTTCTGACATAAATAAAATCAAGAATTAAAAGAACGACATTTACCGTTAAAAATGTAATTCCAGCGCCAAATATGCCATAAATTGGAATTAAAATTAGATTCAAGACAACCGAGAGAACGGTAATAATTCCGCGATTCACGGTATTTGCCATCTGCCTATCACAGGCCCTGAGCAATAATCCCGTAGGGAATGCTAAAAAAATAAATGGTATTGCCAAAGCCATTATTTTGAATGTCGGAATCGCTTCTATATATTTTGGCCAAATAAGCTTCATTATTGGTTCGGAAACAGCATAAAGACCCAAAGCTATCGGCATGGCAATCAAGCCCAGATAATTAAATGATTTTTCAAATAAATTTTTCAAACGCTGGCGCGAAGTCGCATAAAAATTACTCATTGCCGGATATATTGTTGCCTGAAAAGCGCCGGGAATAAGCGCCTGAAAAGCAGTCACGGCTTTGGCGGGAATACTAAATAATCCCACCGCGCGGTTATCCGCTATATAGCCCAATATAACGGCGTCCGACGCATTATAAATTTTTATAAAAATTCCGGACAAAGCAAAAGCGGGCATTATCCGGAAAAAATATTTTATAATTTTTTTATCATAAGCCGGGCGGAGAGAATATCCAAATTTCGTTTTTATTATAAGTGCTGCATAAACAGCGTTTACAACAGCCGCAAAAGCTAAAACGAGCATTACAAAAATTATATTTCCTGTGAGCTCTAAAAAAACCACTCCACCAATCAAGGCTATAATCTGAAACCCAATTACACCCATTGATTCATATCCTAATTTTTGTTTTGAGCGTAAAAAAGAATAAAAAAGCAGGCTAAATGAATCCGCAATCATAATCACGCTGGCGCTTAAAACCAAGAAACGGATTGTCCAGTCGCTTTTGGTAAGCAATAAAACCGTGACGGCAACAATTGTAGTGATAATAATAAGCGGAATTTTTACACCTAAAAGATTACGCAAATATTTTTCGTCATTTTGATCGTCTTTTGCGGTTTCGCGGGTCAGTAAAGGAGAAAGTCCCAAGTCCATTCCAATAGAAAAAAGCGTAGTAAAAGAAAGCGCCCAAACATACGAGCCAAGAGTATCAGGCAAAAGACGCGAAGATAAATACAAAAAATACACAAAAGACAACATCTTTTGTGCCAAAAGCGCACTGGTATAAAGCACTGTGTTTTTTATGATTTTTCCTGTTGAATGTTGTTGCATAGTTTTAAAGGCAAAATATACAATAAGCTTTTCAATATCTAAAAAATTAAACCCAGAAGCTATATTTATATTACCATTTTCAAGCTATTTTTTCAACTAAAAAAGCCCTCTAAAGGGACTAATACATATTTTTATTCTGAGCTTAACTTTTGAGCAAATGAACGGACTCTGCTTTTTATCTGCCTAAGCTTTTCCCTCAACTCTGTGTTCTCTTTCTTTATCGCATCTACATCAATGCCATAGTTCTTTAATTCATTCTTTAACCTATCACTTTCAGTTTTCTTTATAACGTCGCAAAGATCCTCCCACGATTCTTGCGCTCGGCTCATCTTTATTCTCCAATATCAACTAAGCGTGAAGAGGTGTACTCTATGTGCCTATCCTTACACACATTCTCTTTCCTTAGTCTTTTATTATCCCTTTGCAATTTCGTGCATCTTCTCAATAACTTCTCACATGCTTCCTGCAATTCTTTCTTTTTCATTTTTGTTATTTCACTGCTTGTCAACATTTTCATGCCTCCTTCCTGCCTAATAATTTAGCAGATTATGAGAAAAATGTCAAGAAAAATTAATCGGCTCAACGGAATGAACCGTTGAGCCGTTAATAATATTCGTGTAATTGGTGGCGCGAAGCGCATTAGTGAAATCCCCACAAAACGCGTTAGCGTTTTGACCATTGTGGTGCTCGACGCGCTTTCTTTAATCCTGGCTTTTTTCTTTCTTTTACGCGCGGATCGCGTGTAAGATATCCTGCTTTTCTTAAATTCTTTCTAAATACGGGATTTAATTCCAATAGCGCTCTGGCAGTACCTAAGCGGATTGCCTCTGCCTGGCCTCTCTTTCCTCCACCCTCTACTTTTGCACTTACATCAAGTTTTTTTAATTGGCTGACGTTATTTAACGCACCAAAAGCAATATCAACTAAAAAATCCGAACCAAAATATTCTTTTATATCCTTCCCATTAACCGTCGCCTGTCCACTCCCATTTTTTAATACTCTTACTCTAGCGATAGAACACTTTCTTCTGCCAACGGCTTGCAAAAACCCAGGCCTTACAGCCTTTTCCTTTTTTTCTACATCTTCTTCTTGCAATATCTCTTCTTTTATTTCTGCTTCAGGAACCTTTGTTGCTTCTTTTTTTGAAACGGTTTTCTTTGGCTTTTTCGGTTCTTTTTCGTCCGTTGCTTTTTTTAAAACTTTTTTTTCTTTTTTAATTGTAATTTTTTCCTCTGCCATAAAAATTTATCAGCGTTTAGCAATTAGCGTTTAGCGGTTAGGGTATAATTATTTGTCGCGAGACGACACATTTTTCACTAAACCCTATACGCTAATCGCTATTTTATAAACTTTAGTCTTTTAATTCTTGGACTTCTTAAACGATTCTTAGGAAGCATTTTATGAACAGCGTGACGTATAATTTCCTCTTTTGTAAGCTCTTTCATTGCTCTTGTCCGAAGTCCGCCCGGATATCCGCTGTGATTGTAATATTTATAATCTTCCATTTTATTGCCGGTAACTTTGATTTTATCAGCATTTTCTATCTCCACAAATCCACCGCTATCAATATGAGGTGCCCAATCCGGCTTATTTTTTCCCTGTAGCAAAACAGAAATCTCCGTAGCTAATCGGCCCGGCGCTTTTCCTTCTGCGTTTAATTTGTATACTTCTCTATTCATATTTATTTAGTTTTTATGGCTTTTTTAGCTTTAGGCAACTTCTTAACCGGCTGTTTTGTCTCTTTGCTTTCTGTTTTTGGTTTTGCGCTTTCTACAAACTCGATTCTCACTATTTTGGCAGCGTCACCCTGTCTAAAACCTAATTTAGTAATTCGTAAATAGCCACCTTTTCTTTGGCTAAATCTTGGTGAAAGATCGTCCAATACTTTTTTTACTGCTGACTCCAAATATAATTTTTTCAAAAGCTGTCTTCTTGCGTGAAGGGTATTTTTCTTACCTAAAGTAATCATTTTTTCAACATATGAACGAAGGAGCTTTGCTTTTGCTTCTGTAGTTTTAATTTTTTCATACAAAACCAAGCTTGTTGCCAAACTTCTAAACATCGCTTCCCGTGGAGCTTTTTTCCTTCCTAGAGTTTTTGTTTTTATATGGTGTCGCATAATCGTCGTAAAGTATATGAATTAAAGCGCAAAGTTTTATTCTTGTTCCGTATCTTCTTTTTCCTCTGCAGGAGCTTCCTCTTCTTCGGGCTCTTCTTCCGGCTCTACTTCTTTTCCTTCGCCACTTACTACTATATTGAAATGATCAATCAATATTTTTGCTGACTCTTTTACCGCTTCTTCCGGAGTTATTGCGCCATCAGTTTCAACCGTTAGAAGCAATTTGTCAAAATTGGTAATTTGACCGACGCGTACATTTTCTACCTTAACCGCAACATTTCTTACTGGCGTGAATATTGCATCTATTGCAATCATGCCCGCTTCCAAAGTTGATTTGTCGCGTTCTTCCGTAACAGCATATCCTCTTCCTTGTTCAACTATAACTTCCATCTTAAATTCTGCTTTCGGGTCTGTTAGGGTTGCAATATGCTGATCCGGGCTTGCTACTTTTATATCAGAATTTTTTTCAAAATCGGCTGCGGTAATTTTTTTCTCTCCACTTACATTTAAAGAAAGCTTTATTGGCTCACTGCTGTGAGAAACTAGGCGAACTTGTTTTAGGTTTAATATAACCTGTAAAACATCTTCAAGAACATTTGGTATTGCAGAAAATTCATGACTTACACCTTCTATTTTTACAGCAGTTATTGCTGATCCTGGCAAAGATGACAAAAGCACCCTTCTTAAGGCGTTTCCTATAGTAATACCATATCCATGATAGCACGGCTCAAGGCTTACTATTGTTTCATTTTTGCTGCTACCCTTTGCAAAATTTATTTTTGAGGGTAAAAGTATTGATTGCATAGTTTTTAATAGGGTTTAGGAATTAGGGTTTAGGGTTTAGTTCACTTTGCTATACCCTATATCCTATACGCTACACCCTCCTTTAATTTTAACGTGAATAAAATTCAATTACGTTTTGTACGTCAAATAATTTTTCGCCTTGATGAAGTTCTGGCGCACTTATAATTTTTGCTTCTATTTTTTCTTTATCTAAAGCAATCCAAAGAGGCGTTTCTTTTGTCTTTATCCTCTCTCTTACTTCATTTACCAATTTTTTATTTACTTTTGTTTTATTGATAGTGATAATATCTCCCGGCCTTGCCTCATAAGAAGGGATATCCACTTTTTTACCATTTATATTTAAAAATCCATGAGAAACAAATTGCCTTGCAGAAGCCCGCGATACAGTAAAGCCCAAACGATAAACAACATTATCCAAACGGGACTCTAAAAATTTTAAAATCATATCCGCTGTATTCTCCTTTTTCTTCATTGCTTTTGCAATATAATTGGAAAATTGCTTTTCAGTTAGGCCGTACGATCTCTTTGCTGCTTGTTTTGCCCGCAATTGTTTTCCATAATCTGTTATTTTTGGAGGTTTTACTTGCGGTCCGTGAACGCCGGGTTTATAGTTCCTTTTCACTATGGCACATTTTGTACTAAAACAGCGGTCTCCCTTAAGGAAGAGCTTTTCGCCTTCACGTCTGCATAATTTACATTGTTCGTATAATTTAGCCATATTTTGATTTCAGGTTTCTAATTTCAAAATTATTTTTTATAGTGTCCCGCTATACGGAACTAATTATTATGTCGTTTTGCGGCTTAATATTCCAATTTGCAATTTGATATTATCTATACTCTGCGGGGTCTTGGCGGTCTTGGGCCATTATGAGGAATCGGTGTTATATCTTTTATGGAAAGCACGCTAAGTCCGTTAGCATTTAATGAGCGAACCGCAGACTCTCTGCCAGAACCAACGCCCTTTACTAAGACATGAACATCACGCAAGCCATATGGAGCAGCTTTTTCTATAGCGTTTTTCATAATTACTCCGGCGGCATAAGGAGTTGATTTTTTAGGACCCCTAAAACCGCAGTGGCCTGCAGAAGACCAAGATATCACATTACCCTGCATATCCGAGATTGTAACGATAGTATTATTATAGGTAGATTTAACAAAAACCTTTCCTTGGGAGACCTGCCTATCAATCTTCTTCTTTTTTCTTTTT
>JAHINX010000034.1 GCA_018895765.1 Patescibacteria group bacterium | reverse complement strand
TTTCTTAACATTTTTTTGATTTTGCGCGCGCCGATTTTTTTATTCTAAAAGGAAAAGAAAATTTTTCTGCGAGGCTTTCGCGCTCTCAAGCGCGGGGCGGCGGGGCTTCGCTTCGGCTCGCGGGCAAAAATTTCCTCCCCCTTGCCCCTTCCATTTTTGCCCGCTCGCTTCCGAAATTTCGCGGCGGCTGGGCAATTTATTAAAAATCAGATATAATGAAGTTGTAAAAACAAGTGTATATTTATGCTTAATCAAAGATCAAAATATCTACAAATAGCTTTTAATCGTTCTCTTAATGAAGTAAGAGATATGATTGCAATGCTTCCTGCTTCTGAAAAAATAATTATTGAAGCAGGGACTCCATTGGTCAAAAACTATGGAAAGAAAGGTATTACCGCACTAAAAAATTGGTGGAGCGGGAAAATACAAAAACCAGGATATATTGTTGCTGATTTAAAATGTATGGACAGGGGTTCAAGAGAAGTTGAGGCGGTTGCCGAAGCCGGTGCTTCTGCGGCTACTTGTTTGGGTTTGGCGCCGATAGAAACCATAAATGAATTTATTAGAGAGTGCGAGAAGGTTAGTATTGACTCAATGGTTGATATGATGAATATAGAATTTCCATTCGAAATTTTACAAAAATTAAAGAAACTTCCCACCATAGTTGTTTTACATCGCGGAGTAGATGAAAATGAAAGGAACAAAGAAAAACAAATTCCGCACGATCAAATCCACCGAATAAAAGGAACTTATGGTAATGTTTTGATATCAGTAGCTGGTGGAGAAACGCCGCGCGATGTTATAAGAACTTTTTTCAACGATTCCGACATCGCGGTTATCTGGCGTTCTTTTTATGAAGCACCTGAAAATACTGCAAATTTAGCGCAGGAATTTTTGAAATTGGTTAAATAATATGATTTTAGAAAAACGAAAAAAATATCTTCATATTGCTCTCAACAGCACTCTTGAAGAAGCAAGAGAAATTATTTTGCAACTTCCGATTTCGGATAGGATTTTGATTGAAGCAGGAACACCTTTAATAAAAATATACGGAACAGATGCCATTTCGCAAATAAAAGAAATGGCGCCTGCCGGAACTTATATTGTTGCTGATAATAAATGCGCGGATTTAGCGGCACGCGAAGTGGAAATGATGGCTGATGCTGGTGCTAGTGCGTCAACTTGTCTTGGGGTTGCGCCAATTGAAACGATCGATAGTTTTATAGAGGAATGCCAAAAATTCAACATTGATTCAATGATTGACATGATGAACGTTGAAAGCGCTCTTTCGGTTCTGAAAAAATTAAAAAAACTCCCCGATGTGGTAATGCTACATAGGGGCGTTGACGAAAGCGAATTTTCAAAAGAAAAACAAATCCCTTATTATCAAATAAAACAGATTAAGGGAAATTACAATGTTTTAGTTGCTGTGGCTGGCGGAGATACTATAAGAGAAGTGCAACGAGCAATTTTTAATGACGCGGATATTGTCGTTGTTTGGAAAAATTTTTATCAGCCTAGCACTGAAACCGCTCAATTAGCCGAGTCTTTTCTAAAAGAAATAAAGTAAGTTCTCTTTTATTGGAAACGGTATGTATTCCCCTTTTGAATATCATCTTTTTCGATGTTGCTCAAAAGTAAACCAGCAGACATACCAGTTGTTATGGACTCAAGAGACTGATTTTGTGCCTCAATTGCAAGTATTTCAGATTGTTTTCCATTAATAACACCTTTCATTCCTTTTCTAGCAACACCCTCGATAAGTTTTCCCACAACGATTGTTCCCCTGCCAACTATGGAAAAAACATCTTCTGCCTGAAAGGTGGTTTGGTTTGTCATTTTATTTTGGTTTAACCGCTTGAGATATCGCTTTAATTCCTTCAAGCACTTCAACTGGCAATGCAAAAATTACTGTCTTTGACGGGTCCGGATTTATTTTTTCTATCGTCTGCAAAGTTCTCATTGAAAGACCGCCCGGAGTAGAACTAAGAACTTGCGCCGCTTGTGCTAAACGTTCGGAAGCCTGAAATTCTCCTTCGGCTCTGATGATAATGGCGCGGCGCTCTCGTTCGGATTCCGCTTGTTTTGCCATAACGCGTTTCATATCAGCCGGCAATTCAATGTCCTGTATTTTTATGTCCGTAACCAATATACCCCAGGACTGAGTAGCGGCTACAACATTTTTTTGAATTTCTTCCGCTATTTTTTCTCTTTCCGAAAGCAGGGAGTCAAGTTCAATGCCACCTATAACATCTCGGAGCGCGGCTTGGGCATATTGCGAAACAGCAAGAGTGTAGTCTTTAATATTCAAAATTGCGTTTTCTGCAGACTGCACTTGAAAATATACAACCGCATTGATACCAACAGGAACATTATCTTTTGTAATCACTTCCTGTTGCGGAATATCGGTAGTCGTAATACGCATATCAACTTTTATCATTCTTTGAAAGCCAATCAAAAGCCAAGTTAAACCTGGTTGTCTTGTGCTTGTATATTTTCCAAGTGTTAATACGACACCGCGGTCATATTGGTCAACAATTCTTAAACCTCCGACTAAAAGGATTAAGAAAAACAGCACTACAATCCAGAAGAAAAGAGATGCGCCAGAAATAATGTTGGCTTTTGCGAGGAAGTAGCCCACAAATCCCAAAAAGACAAGCAGGCTTACTAACGAACCGATTGGATTAGATGATCTATTTTGCATAGTTTTAGTATAACACAAGTTTTGACAAAACAATAGTCAAGTCTTGTGGATTTCTTAATTATTATACTCGACCAATTCCATTATACAATATCTAATAAACTTCAACAACAGCCGCCGCCAAATTTCGGAGGCGAGCGGGCAAAAAATGGAGGGGGTTGGGGGGAGGAAATTTTTGCCCGCGAGCCGAAGCGAAGCCCCGCCGCCCCGCGCTTGAGAGCGCGAAAGCCTCGCAGAAAAATTTTCTTTTCCTTTTAGAATAAAAAAATCGGCGCGCGCAAAATCAAAAAAATGTTAAGAAA
>JAHINX010000070.1 GCA_018895765.1 Patescibacteria group bacterium | reverse complement strand
TTGGGAGCAGGGGGTCGCTGGTTCGAGTCCAGCCGCCCCGACCATGATTTATCGACCATGTAACGCTTTGGGAGCAGGGGGTCGCAGGTTCGAATCCTGCTGCTCCGACCACCTAGGACATTGTGGCGCTTTTTCTTGACAAAATTATTTGTTATGGTAACTTATTACCATAAACATGGTGAAAAGATGATATCCTTACGTTCAAAGGTGGCGATAAAATTACTGGATTACTATTTCCTTAATCCTGATGCCCAGCATTATATTAATGAGCTGGCAAGGATATTGGGGCTCGATCCCAAGAATACCGAGACCAAACTCAAGGAATTCGAGAAAGAAGGTATTTTTAAAAGTGAATTCAGAGGGAAGGAGAGGTATTTTTTTCTCGCAAAGGATAATCCCATTTTGGAGCATTACCGCCAGATCTTCCTGAAGACGCATGGCATTGAAAAGAGGCTTAAAGATATGGTGCGGGACATTAAGGGACTCAGAGAAGTTTATATCTTTGGTTCGTACGCAAACAATAAAATGGACTCTTCAAGTGACATTGATCTTTTGGCTGTCGGGACGCATTCGGTTCTAGAATTACAGAGGATTATCGTCAAGTTACAGAAGGATACCGGCAGGGAATTTAATGTAATGAATTTAAGCCCAAAGGAATTCGAGGCGAAGAAAAAAGATAAAGGCTCTTTCATAAGCGACGTTTTCAAAACCAAAACTATAAAGATTATATGATAAATTTTGAAAGGCAGCATTTTCAAAAGATTTCATTTAAGGAGGAACAGATCGGGCAATTCATAAAGTCTGCCCTTCATGACCTTAAGATAGCCGAAGCGTCGGATATCCCGGATGTTGTTTTCAGATTTAGTTACGACGCCCTTATCAAATTAGGCATTGCGTTGATTGCCAAAGAGGGGCATAAAGTAAGAAGCGCGCCCGGTCATCATGTCAAGATACTGGAGAAACTGAGCCAGATACTTAAAGAAGAAGATATACTCGTTCTTGGCAATAAGATGCGGCAGGAACGAAACATTAATCTTTATGACGGAGGATTTTTCGTTGGGGATAAAGACAGCCGCGAGTATTTTGATTTTGTAGAAAGTATTTTTAAAAAAGCTGGTGTAAAATAGCTAAAACTAGCATTGTAGTTTAACTGAGTATGTGTCCCTGTAGCTCAGATGGATAGAGCATCTGCCTTTCAAAAGGGAGCCTTTATAGGGAAGCGAACCTATGAAGTGGACGTCGCTAATTCGGTGGACATCCTGAAAAGGACTATACCGAGCTAGGCACACCAAGGTGTGCCGAGTGTAGAGACTTTACGCGACGGGGCTGAGATGCCCAAGAGAAAGTCCAGCCAGCAAGCCAGAAATGGTTGTCAGAGTAATCTGATGCTGGAATGCTAAGCAGAGGGTCGCCTGTTCGAATCAGGCCAGGGACGCCATTTTTAGATATGTTTAGAAAAATCATACCAATACTACTTATAGGTTTGATTGCCTGGGCGGGATTTTTCGGGTATAATTACGCTACGGGAAGGCTTGAAAGGTTTATTTCAAAGTTTTCGCAGGAGAACTTTGACGCTAACATATCAGTAGGAAGCGTTGGCATTGGCTTACCTTTTTGCCTGGAACTAAAGGATGTAAGAATAGATGATTCTATCAGCGTAAAAAAGGTCTGCATATACCCGAATCCGACATCTTTTTTACTGAAGGGCAAGTTGATAGTTTCGAGCGTTAAGATCATAGATCCTTTTGTGCGGATAAAACAAAAAAGCGCCAAAAGTCCTATGATCCCTGATTTTTTAAAGAAAAAAGAGAAGTCTTCAGGATCCCATGCGCTGGGCTTTTATTTTTCCGACATACGCGTAAAGAACGGCGCATTAATATACGATAGGGAATCCAAAGGCATACTGGAGTTTGTTAAGATAAACGGCAAGATCAAGGGATCTGCCGGTTGTTTTTCTAAAGATAATGTCTTTGAGTTTGCCGGAATAGGCTTTCTTAAAAATAAGGATTCGGATTTTCTATCGCCTTTAAAGATAGACGGTTTTTTCGGGTCCGATGGCATTGTAAAGACAAAGCTACAGGCGTTTGACCTGAAACTTGAGACATTCGGCTCTATCTCTGGCAGGTATTTGAGCCGGCTCGTAAAGGAAGGCAGGGTCGATCTCAAGAGCGACGTAGAGATCTCAAAGAAGCGCATGGTAGCAAGGTGTTTAATAGAAGGGGACAGTATTGTATTAAAGAAAAAGCCAGAAGAGAAGATAGATACGCCTATTGTGGCGAGTTTTATTTTGTTGGTGAATTTTAAGAGCAAATTAGTTAAAATAAAGAATCTGGAGGGGAATTTTCTCAGGGTCATACTTGGACGTTGATAGATTAGTCATGGTAGCTATAGTGTAATGGCAGCACGAGAGATTGTGGTTCTCTTAGAGCGGGTTCAACTCCCGTTAGCTACCCCATTTTTTGTTTTGAGCATATAAAGCCTCCCAATCTGTCGTAGAATCAACGAGTTGCGCTGGTTCTAACCGATTATGGAGGCTTTGTACGTCTGGGGCGACCTCTTGGATGAGGGCGAGGCTTTTATCGACCTGTATTCGAAGCTGTTTGCCACTTAGGACGAGGTTCGAACCTAAACACGAGAGAACATACCGCTTGTCCTCCAAAGTGCCCGCTTCGAAGCGGTTTTGAGCGGTTTGAGCGAAGGAAAACACTTCTTCAGCCTTTTTGAGCCATGTTTCAATGCGGTCTTGGGTATCCGCGATTAGGCCTTCGTATTTCTGTTTTTCCTGCGTTAAATCATCTTTCTTCCGGGCGTATTCCTCCGGGCCGATCTCTTCGTTTAATCGCATATTAAAAAGCGCGTCCAATTTCTTGGTGCAGGCGTCAAGATTGCGCCTGTGCGCCTGCGTGATATCATCGCGGTCAATCTTTTCTTTGCCATGCTCTTCTTTGAGTTGCTTGATTGCCCATTCTTTAAACTGCGGAGGTATGGTTATTTTTCCTAAAACATTAAGAATTTGACCTTCAAGTTCGTCTGAGCGAATAGGCGGTTCGGAGCAATCTCTTTTGATCCTGCGGGTGCAACGATAGTAAGTGTAATGGTGGGTATTGCCATTTTTCTGATGTTTTGTTTTTTCCTCGGCGGTAATAAAAGCCCCGCATTCGCCACAACGCATAAGCCCGGTAAAGGCGAAGACGTGCGTCTTGGCCCGGGGAAAGCTCCTGCTGTCTATGATCCGTTGAGCTAAATCAAAATCTGCTTTGGCGATCATCGGCTCGTGCTTACCCGGATAGACCTCATTGTTCCAGAGAAATGATCCATAATAGAATGGATTGCGAAAGAGCCGGTAAAAGTTATTGCGTGAAATCTTAACGCCCCTATCAATTTTAAGGCCCATCTCTTGGGCAGTATCAAAAAGTTTCTCAAGAGAACAGCGCGTCTCCAAAAGAATAGCCCAAGTCTGTTTCATGATCGGAAAAGAGAAGGGATCCGGATAAATTGGAGGCTTATCCGGTTGATTGTAAAGATTATTGATATAC
>JAHINX010000074.1 GCA_018895765.1 Patescibacteria group bacterium | reverse complement strand
GCGGGGAACTATTATTAAATCCCCCTGAATCCCCCTTTTCCTAAGGGGGAGAAGATGGGGAGGGAACTATTATTAAATCCCCCTGTGTCCCCCTTTTCCAAAGGGGGAGGAGATGGGGAGGGTGCGGGGAACTATTATTAAATCCCCCTGTGTCCCCCTTTTCCAAAGGGGGAGGAGATGGGGAAGGGAAAAACATCTCAGCAAGTCCCCTCCTTCGGAGAAGGAGGGACAGGGAGGATTTAATTATAATTCTTCCAAAAGCTTTTGGTAAACTCCCTCTGTATTTTGTAAAACTTCTAAATTATTAAATCTTAAAACTTTAAAACCTAAACTTGATAAATATTTATCCCGTATTTTATCTTCGCATAATCCTTTAGCTTCAAAATGCTGTCCGCCGTCTATTTCAATAACTATATTTGCCTCCGGACAATAGAAATCAACTATATAGCTGCCTATAATTTTTTGTCTGTAAAATTGTAAATTTTTTATTTGTTTTCCTCTGATATGCTTCCATATTCTTCTTTCTGCATCTGTCATTTCTTTTCTTAGTTTGTTGGAGTATATTTTTAGATCTGGGTTATATTCTGTGGGCATATTTTTAAATCCCCGTCTTGTCCCTCCCTTAGGAGAAGGGAGGTTAGGAGGGATTTATAAATAAATTATTAAATCTCCCCTAACCCCTCCTCTCCGAGGAGGGGAACTATTATTAAATCCCCCTGTGTCCCCCTTTTCCAAAGGGGGAGGAAGAATCCCCCTCCTAACCTCCCCCTTGGAGTACCAAGAGGGAGGAAGGGAACGGGGAGGGGGAAAATTATTTTATTTCTTTATATTTAAATCCTATTTCTTCTGCACTTTTATTTTCTTCCAATAAAAATTGCAATAAATTAAAAATTTCTTTTAGCTTGCTGTCATAGCGCGACTCCAATTGCATCATTTTACGCTGTAATTCTTCGTTAGTAGCTAATAATTCGCGCAATTTTGTAAATGTCCTGATAATCTGAATATTGACTTCTATCGCTTTATCACTGTTTAAAATACCCGAGAGCATTGCCACGCCTTGTTCGGTGAAGGCATAGGGTAAATACTTGGAATGTTTACCTCGTCCCTTTAAGGTTCCAATTTGGAACCTTAAAGAATCTTTATCTGAATTTGAGGTCACAATTTCTGATTTCAAGTTCGTTCCCTTTAAGGTCACAAATTGTGATCTTAAAGAATTTTGGTCGGAATTGGATATCACAAATTGTGATTTCCAATTTTCCATTTCCTGCTTATTAAGCTGAAACATAAAATCAGCTGGAAATCTGTCCAAATTTCGTTTCACGGCTTTATTAAGGTTCTTTGTCTCAACGCCATAAAGTTCGGCAATGTCGCGGTCTAACATTACTTTTTTATTGCGAATAATATAAATTTTACTGATTATCCGTTCACTTGGAATTGTTATTTCTGTCATAAATTTTTCTATAATCTATTTTATCAGAATTTAGGGCTTTGCCCAATTGCCAAAGGCCAGAAGCGGCCTGAATTTTTTTGTCGGCGGACATATTTCGGAAAATTTCGTCTTGCAGGTCTTGGGCGGTTTTGAATTGTTTGTTTTTGTAGGTGAACATAGGGGGGTGGGGGGGATGGGGAATGTATTATGTATTAAGTATTATGTATTATGCAGGGGGGGAAATGTAGTAAGTAGTATGCGAATCCCCCCTCTAACTCCCCCCTTGTGTACCCCAGTAGTAGAAGAGTACTTCACTACGGGGCAGGCAAGAGGGGAGAAAAAGACGGGGTCTGCTCCCCTTCCTCCCTCCGTACTCGGGGGGAGGTTAGGTGGGGGGCTTCCTCTTCCTCCTCCCTTTGGAAAAGGGAGGTTGGGAGGGATTTATAAATATATTATTAAATCCCCCTGTGTCCCCCTTCTCCTAAGGGGGAGAAAACGGGGGGCGGGACTCGGGAAAAACCTTACTACATACTACTTGCTACATACTACTTATTATTATTGTACATATGTGCGTTTTGCTGATTGGTAGAGGGCGGTGATTTCGGCGGCACTCAATACTCTATTGTATATGCGAACTTCGTCGATAGAGCCATTAAAGTATGAAGAAGGGTCTCCAGTAACACCGTAATTACTTCCAATAGTCGTCTCCATCGCATTACCAGAAAATGTTCCGCTAATAGTAGGAGATTGAGCTTTAAAAACACCATTCTGATAAGTTTTTACTGTTCCACTATTCGTATCCCATGTGCAAACGTAATGATACCAAATTCCTGCATAATATAGAGCAGCAGCTCCCGATGTAGAAAATCCGGTCGGAGTATCATTTTTAATGCTACAATAAGATGAATTTGTATTTGAAAAATTTATTGCCCAACCATCTGCTGCCGTATCGGATTGATATTTTCCAAAAGGACTTTGATTTAAAACTGCATTTGCTTTTACCCATATAGATACGCTTTTTGCTCCATTTGTCTCATAATTATCACCAATAGTTATTATCTCATCACTCCCATTAAAATCCAATGCTTGATTAACTTTGCCTTGCACAAGATTGCTCGTATCCATATTACTATCTGTTCCATGATTACCACGACCCGATTTATCTAAGAGGGTTGTACCGTTATAATCATCCGCGTCCATTGTCCAATAGCCGACGAGACCAGAGCGGGGGGGAGCAGAGACATAGTTTTGTTTTGCAGAGGAGTAGAGATTGGCGATTTCGTCTGCGGACAGGGCGTAGTTATAGATTCGGACTTCGTCTATGGAGCCAGTCAAGAAATGAAATCCTTCAGCATTACATCTATATACTCCAAAACAAACAACATTATTATTAGTTAATGTAGCAGTTCTTGCAACAGGACTTCCATAAAGAGAGCCGTCAAAATAAATAGAAATATTGGTTCCGTCATACTTAGCAGTGTAAAGATGCCATTCATTTAAATTTATGGCTGGAAAATGAACTGCTTGGCTGGCATAATAAAAAGTAAAATTTGAACTTCCATTTTCTCTTGTAATCGCCCAAGAGTTGTCTGCTGTTCCTCTGGCTGAAAGAACTCCATCATAACCGTCAAAAGCTGTTGGCTTAACCCAAGCGTTAACAGTAAAGGATTGAGCGGTGCTGGAAAAGTTTAAACCGACAGGGTTCGTTTTTTTTATAAACTGAGAAAGACCACCTAATTGAACCGCCTGGTTTATTTTTCCCGCCGCGATGGTTGTGCTACCGGTGGATGTAGCGGTATTATTATTTCCACTCTTATCATAATAATTAGTCCCATTTATATCATTCGCATCCATTGTCCAGTAGCCGACGAGGGTGCCGGTGGATGAGCCGGTGGCGCCGGCGCGGGAGGGGGTGTTGGCAGTTGTCTCGCGGTCGGCGGAAAGGATGGCGACTTCTTGGTCGGTGAGCAGGCGGTTCCAGACTTTGAGGTAGTGGAGCTGGCCGTCAAAATAAAAATAATTTCCACCAATATAGTATCTTCCAAATTCTATATTTGGAAAAGTAGTTAATGTCCACGTTTGCCCCGCACTGCTATTAGTTAAGGCATAGCCATTGAGCCAGACCTTATTATTACCGCTAATTCCAGAATAAACCAATATATTTTCTTCTCCTGTTTTCCAATATGTTTGATAATTGGCGATTGAAATAATTGCACCATAAACATTGCCCATCAGTATATATAAGCTATTATTAGTATTTTTATTTACTCCAAACTGGCCATTTATACCTGTGTCAAAAATACCGTGAGTTATGTTATCATTTGCATCAAAATCAGGTGTAAATTTTATTATAAAAGAAACATTTGTTGTGTTATGGATTCCCTCACTCACTGCGGTCATATATTGGCTTCCATCAAAATCACAAAAGCTATCATTACAAGTCGGTGCAGTTGCACCAGCTGTTGAAGTAGCGTGCCTGCCCTTGCCTGAGTTATCATAGACCACTACTGGGTCGCTGGCATTGTTGTTGCCAAAATCTAAATCCAAAGTTAGACCGGTTCTGCTAACTGATGCTTCGGCTTCAGATTTATAAATCCCCCCTAACCCCCCTTTTCCAAAGTGGGGGAAGAATATGAAAATAGAGGCGGCGAGGGCGACGAGGATGATTGGGATGATTATTGTTAGTTTTGACTTCATAAGCAAAATAATAAAGAAAAATTTCTAATTCACCTAAGGTCTAATTCACCTAATAAAAGGTCAAAGGCAAAATTTCAAATAAAGTATTGTTTTTGCCTCCGGCTCGGATAGAAAACAATGTCATTGCAACATAGAATATCGTTTTTTTAGTCAATATCAATAAAAAGTTAAGCCGGCTCGGAGAGACATTTGGCATTTATTCATTTGGCATTTGATTAGAAATTAGAAATTGGGTGAATTTTGAATTATTTATAAATCCCCCTGTGTCCCCCTTTTCCAAAGGGGGAGGAGATGGGGAGGGTGCGGGGAACTATTATTAAATCCCCCTGTGTCCCCCTTTTCCAAAGGGGG
>JAHINX010000033.1 GCA_018895765.1 Patescibacteria group bacterium | reverse complement strand
TATATTGTTATAATACATATAAGCTTACTTCTTTATAAAGAAAATTTATTATGGCTATTGAACAGCTTACAAAAGAGTCTCCTGTGGATAAAAAAATAGAATCACAAGAAGGACGTGAACCGATTTTAGAAAAAAAATTGGAAGAAAAAATAGAAACGCCGGAAACACCGGAAATAAAAGCCTGGATGCCGGCAGGCGCTATTCAAGATGACGCTTCTTATGATGAGGAGCTTATTGAAATAAAAAGCATCTTATCGGATGATGTTTCTGAGTTATACAAGCAAATGTCTTCTTTGCGTCGGCAGATTTTTAGGAAAAGGGGAGAGGATATTGCGATAAAAATAAAGATAATTATGCAGAAAACCTGCGTGAAAGCGGCGGATATCTTTGAACTTATAAAAAACTGGCTTAAAATGATACCTCATCTAAGCTCATATTTTTTGGAACAGGAAGCGAAAATTAAGACAGACAAGATATTGGGGATGAGAAAAGAAGGACAGCTAATAGAAAAATAGTATTTTTCTATTAGCTGAGGATTTCACTAATGCGCTCCCTGCGGTCGCGCTACTAATTACACGAATCGCTAATAGCATCGCGGTTATTCGTGATTAGTGTCATCGGTGGGCGTAATCGCCATTCGTGAAATCCAAAAAAATTATGATTTTTTTAGATTTTATTCAGCAACAAATTCAAAATTTATTTGCAAGCGCTTGGGCGCCCGTGCTTTTCTTTTGGCTTTTTATTTTATTTTTTATAATCGGAGCCATTGCCATAACAATATCCGCGCTTAGAAAAAAGCACAAGGCCGAGCTTGCCTCGCGCATCAAGATATTCAAAATTTTCATGCCAAAAGAGTCGGCTGAAAAAAAAGGAGAACAAGACCGCACAAAATCATTGGCAGAAATCCAAGAGGATGTCGCAGTCATGGAAAATCTGTTTTCCGCAATCGGCGGGCTTAAACCAGAATCAAATTTTCATTCAATTGTTTATGGAAGGCACGATATTTTTTCTTTTGAAATAGTTGTAGAAAAGGGGTTGATTTGGTTTTATGTAGCGACTCCGGCGCGATATGCAGATTATCTGGAAGAACAGGTTTTGGCGCAATTTCCTTATGCTCAGGTTGAAAAGACGCCTGACTATAATATTTTTTCTCCCCGCGGAGTGGTAAAAGCGGGTTATCTAAAATTTAGGCGACCAAGTTTTTTTCCTATAAAAACATATAAAAAAATGGAATCAGATCCATTAAATTCGCTTTTGACCGTTTTTTCAAAAATAAAAAAAGAGGATGGAGCCGCTATACAGATTGTTATGAGGCCGGCTGGTGAAAAATGGAGAAAAAAAGGACAGCGCGTTGCTCAAGAAGTTCAGCAAGGCAAAAAAATTTCGCAGGTTTTGAGCGAAATGACTTTGTGGGGACAGGCATGGTCAGTTTTCAAAACAGGTGGCGCTGTGAAAAAGAAAGAGGCAGAGGCCCAATATCGCCTTTCTCCCTTGGAAGAAGAAATGGTCCGGGCATTGGATGAAAAATCCACAAAAGCGGGAGTAGAGGCAAATATTAGAGTTGTCGTTTCTGCTGAGACCGAGGCCATAGCAAGCGGATATGCCTCAAATATAGTTAACGCTTTTTCGCACTATAGCTCATATCAATATGGAAACACATTCATAAAATCAATACCAAGCGTTATCAAGACGGCCCGTGATTTTATTTTTAGAAGCTTTAATTCAAAATATTCTATAATTTTGAATACTGAAGAGCTTTCAAGTATCTTTCATTTTCCACTTCCGGACACTGAAACGCCTAATATTGCCTGGCTTTTCGCCAGACAGGCGCCTCCGCCAAATAATTTACCAGAAGATGGAACGATACTTGGCGAGTCGGTTTTTAGAGGGCAGAAAAAAACCGTTTTCATTAAGCCGGCAGACCGCTTGCGGCATATGTATGTTATTGGCAGGTCGGGAACTGGAAAATCGCATTTTCAAAAATATATGGCCATTCAGGATATTAAAAGTGGAAAAGGGATTTGTGTGATAGATCCTCATGGTGATTTGGCCGAGGACCTGATAAGCCATATACCAAAAGAACGCGCAGAAGACCTGATTTATTTCAATCCTGCTGATTTGAAAAGGCCGATGGGTCTTAATTTGCTTGAATATGACGCCAATTATCCGGAACAAAAAACCTTTGTTATAAATGAAATGATAAATATATTGGATAAGCTCTATGATCTGAAGTCAACGGGTGGACCAATGTTTGAGCAATATATAAGAAACGCGATGCTTCTAATTATGGAAGACCCTGAATCCGGCTCAACTTTAATGGAAATATCAAAAGTTTTGGCAGATGCGGATTTTAGAAAATATAAATTAAGCAAATGTCACGACCAGCTTGTGTATGATTTTTGGACAAAAGAGGCGGAAAAAGCGGGCGGAGAGGCGGCGCTGGCAAACATGGTTCCTTATATTACTTCAAAATTAAATCAATTTATTTCCAACGAAACAATGCGCCCCATTATCGGACAGCAAAACTCGGCTTTCAATTTTCGTGAAGCAATGGATAATAGAAAAATAATTATAGTCAATCTTTCAAAAGGAAAAATCGGTGAATTAAATTCTTATCTTTTGGGTCTTATCATTGTTGGGAAAATTTTGGCAGCCGCTCTTTCCCGGGCGGATTTGTCAGAAGAAGAACGCAAGTCGTTTTATCTGTATATTGACGAATTTCAAAACTATACAACCGACAGCATTTCTATTATTTTATCGGAAGCCAGAAAATACGGACTCGGACTTATTATCGCCCATCAATATATCGGACAGCTCACAAAAAGCGGTGATACTTCAATCCGGGATGCTGTTTTCGGTAATGCCGGAACAATGGTAGCATTTCGTATTGGCGCAGATGATGCTGAATATCTAGAAAGAGAGTTTGCTCCTGTTTTTAGCGCGCGCGATCTTATAAATGTAGAAAGCCGGAATGCATATATAAAATTGTTGATAGAAAATACGGCCTCCAGGCCATTTAGTATGCAAACACTTCCGCTTCCGCTTTCTAACCAGATATTGGGTGAAAAAATAATGCAATTGGCGCGTTTGAAATATGGAAAAAATAGAAAACTGGTTGAGCTTGAAATTAAAAAGAGAACGAGAATATAATATAAATGACCAAGCCCCAAATCCCAATGACCAATTGAAAAAATATAAAAAATTAAAAACAAAGACATGGAAGAAGAAAATAAAAATCAAGACATAATTCCTGAAATTGATAAAAGCCAGGTGTTGCTTAAGATTTTATCCGATTTAAAAACAGGATTGGAAAGCGCGATAAATATTTTAGGCGGAGATGAAGGGGTAGAGCAGTTAAGAATGAAAATAAAAAGCGGGCAAGAAAATGCAGGTACCGGGAAAATTATAGAAGGCGTTTTTGCCGGAGACAAAATGATAGGTTCCGACGGCGCATCATATAATATGCCCCAAAATTATGCTTCAAAATCAAAATTATTAGAAGGGGATATTTTGAAATTAACTGTCACGCCCTCTGGAAATTTTATTTATAAACAAATTAAGCCTGTACCGAGAAGGCGGTTCACGGGAGAGTTGATTGTTGATGAAGATCAGGATGAATATTGGGTAGCGACAGAATCGGAAAAATGGCGCGTTCTAAAAGCAAGCGCGACTTATTTTAAGGGGCAGACGGGAGATAAGGTTGCTTTTTTGCTTCCGGAAGATGCTCCTGCAAAATGGGCAGCAGTTGAGAATATTATTAAGAATGAGGAAGTAGGAATCTGAATTTGACAAAAAGTATTTTTTGTGTTATTATTTTATATAAGAGCAGCTACCCAATATTACGGGTATTAACCGCCTGTCAACAAAAAGAATCCTTGTAAAAGGATTCTTTTTGTTTTAGAATGATTACGTGGGCCTGGGCCCGTAGTGTTAGCGGTAGCACTCCGCTCTTGACAGGCGGTTGTGCGGGTTCGATTCCCGCCGGGTCCACACATATTTTTTTTAAGATTATATTATTATGTCCCAAGTATTATATCTAAAATATCGTCCCAAGCTTTTTAGCGAGGTTATTGGCCAGGACCATATAACGAAAACGCTGGAAAACCAGGTTTCAACCGGTAAGCATGTGCACAGTTATATTTTTACTGGCGGAAGAGGTATTGGCAAGACAACGGTTGCCCGTCTTTTGGCGAAAGCGTTAAATTGCACGGAAAGAAAAGAAGGCCAAAGCGAGCCATGCGGAAAATGTGTTAATTGCCTAGCTCTTCAGGCAGGAAACTCTTTAAGTATTGTAGAGATAGACGCCGCCTCGCATACCGGCGTTCAAGATGTCCGCGATAAAATAATAGAAAACGCCCGTTTTGCTCCGGCTGGCGCAAAATATAAAATTTTTATTATAGATGAAGCACATATGCTTTCAGGCGCGGCTTTTAACGCTCTTTTAAAAACCTTGGAAGAACCTCCGGAATACATTGTTTTTGTTCTTGCGACTACCGAAATTCACAAAATACCCGCGACAATCCTTTCCAGATGCCAGAAGTTTGACTTTAGAAAGCCGACCATAAAAGATATTGTCAAAAAATTAGAGATAATCAGCGAGGAAGAGAAAATAAAAATAGATAAAAGCATTTTAGAAAGAATAGCCTATCTTTCTATGGGTGGGATGCGCGACGCCGAGAGTTTGTTGGGCCAGATTTTGAGCTTGGGGGTAAAAGATATAAAAAATGAGGACGCGGATATTGTTCTTCCAAAAAGCGATTTTGCCGCGGCCTTGGATTTTTTTCAATATCTGGTTAATAAAGACGGTCGCAATGCCATAATTTCTATTCTTTCTTTGGGAGAGGCGGGCATAAGTTTTAAGCACTTTTTTGACAACGTGATTGAAATTGCAAGAAAGGCGCTTTTTTATTCAATGACCGGTCAAGATGACGAATTTTTGCCGGTTGATATAAATAAGAAGATAAGCGTTTTGGCAGAATCGGCAAAAAGAGATGGGCTTTTAAAGATTTTAGATATTTTGCTTGCCAGGCGTGTAGAAATAAATAATCTTGATATTCCATCACTTCCGCTTGAGATGGCTGTGGCAGAGATTTGCGGAGAAGAAAGTCGCGAAACCGAGTGCGAAACCGCAGAATCGCAAAACAACGCGAAAGAAAAAACTAGCGGGAGTCGGGAACCCAATAGTATAGGATTAGAAGAAATAAGAGAAAGGTGGCAGGAAGTTCTTAATAAAGTTAAGGACTATAATCATTCCCTTCCTTTTGTTTTAAATACCGCAACATTGCTCGATTTTGATGGAAAAACACTTCTTTTAGGTATAAGATTTAAACTCCATAAGGAAAAACTGGAAGATGGAAAGAATCGGGAAATATTGACAAATATTCTAAAATCTGTTTATAATAAAGATATTTTAATAGTCGCAAAGCTTAATGAAACGCCCGGAGAGGTTAGTAATGAGATTGATGATGAGATTGACGTTGAAAATGAATTTAAGGCATAGCGGGTTGTATTTAGCGCTCGGGGATCGTCTAATGGTAGGACAACAGGTTCTGGACCTGTTTATCGGGGTTCGAATCCCTGTCCCCGAGCGCTGGACATAACAAGGAGAAGATCCATGCCAGACAAACCGCTCTTTAAAATAGAATTTGCTGATTTTAGCCAGCCGGAAATAAAAATGTGTGATTGCAGTTCTTTGCCTCCTCATGCATATATTATTCTCGGTGATTTCAAGTCCGCGCCAATATCCGCAAAATATTGGGGTAGGGGACTTTTGAAGGCAGAGCCAGTGGCTTCTTTTGGCGAGGAAATAGTTTGCGAGCTTTTGCATGAATTTGAAAAATTGCCTTTGCCGGAACGGGGCCCAAGGGATGTAGAGTGCGAATTTCATCCAAAAAACTCCGCTATCAAGATTAATCCGCTAAAAGAAGACGACTAGGAGAAAAAGATGGAATATCCAAAGGCGAAGATTTGTAATTGCGGCCATTTGCCTCGTCATGCGCATTTGTGGCTTGGTAGCCACATAAAAATGGGACATGCCTTTACCTCAATGTCAAAAGGCGTCTTAAGGACTATAAGCTACTACAAAATTAAGGTTATAACTCATAAACAGGTGGATGCTTTATGCAGAGAGATTTCTCTATTGGGTTTGCCGGATACTTTGGGAGAAGACATAGATTTTAACCATTAAACCGCCTCACGCGGTTTTTTTAATTTTGACAAAAGCCCCCCCACCTAACCTCCCCCCGAGTATCCTTCTTCGCGCTGGATACAGCGCTACGAAGGACACGCGGAGGGAGGAAGAATAAAAGACCTCCCACCCGTCTTATCCCCCTTTGGAAAAGGGGGATACAGGGGGATTTAATAATTTATTTATAAATCCCTCCCAACCTCCCTTTTCCAAAGGGAGGAGGAAGAGGGGGATTTTAAAAATGATTTCTGATATAATGAAATTATAATAAATTAAATATAAACACATGAAGAACGAAGGAAAAATTTTATGTATTGTGCTAACTTTTTTTGGCACTATTTTATTACTCATAGTGCTTCTTGTAGCATATTTATGGATAAAAAATCCGTTTGGGATAAAAGATGCGATTTTTAGTAGTCCAAGTGCAAATACTGAAAGCGCGAGCCAAAATTATGACCATCCCGGATTAACAGATTCACAAGAGGCGCTACTTAGAACAGTGGGCATTGATCCAGCAAAACTGCCAGAAAAAATTACGCCGGCTCTTGAGGCATGTTTTATTTCAAAATTAGGAGAAAGCCGGGTAAATGAAATAAAGGGTGGGGAACAGATAAATCCTTTTGATCTTTTAAAGGCAAAAGATTGTTTATAGGTAATATGGAAAAAATTGAAAGTAAAGATAACGCAAAAATTAAACTCTTACGGAAATTGGGGCAAAAAAAATACCGAGATGAATTGGCCCTTTTTGTTGTAGAAAATTTAAAAACCATTCAGGATGCGGGATCCGCGCCAAAAATGCTTTTTGGAACCGATAAAAAGTTGTTGGAAAAATTGGAAGCCCGCGAAAAATATTTGATAAGCGGAGAGATAAATAAATCATTTTCTAGCCTTGACACGCCTTCGGGAGTTGCCGCAGTTTATCCTATTTTTTTGTCATCCCGAGCGAGTGAAGCGAGTCGAGGGATCTCACACTTTGATATGGGCAAAAATATTGTTTATTTAAACGGAATAAGCGATCCGGGGAATATTGGTACAATATTAAGGACTGCGCTTGCCTTTGATATAAAAAATATTGTAGTTGATGAGGATTGTGCTGATATTCATAATCCAAAAGCCATACAAGCGGCAAAAGATTCTATTTTCAAGCTTAATATTGCAAAAGATAAAAACTTCAAATTTTTAAAAGAGATAAAAAAGAAAATGCCTGTTATTTCTGCGCGCCTTCTTGGCGGAAAAGGTCCTGAAAAATTTAAGAATAAAAAAGTTTGCATAGTTTTGGGAAGCGAATCGCATGGCGTAGATAAGCGGATACAGAAAATATCCAATGATTTTATAAAGATAAAAATTTCTAAAGATATGGAATCGCTGAATGTTGCTATAGCCGCAGGAATAATATTTTATTCAATATAAAAAATAACCCCGATTACGGGGTTATTTTTTTAATATTCGTAAGCGCCTCTGTCCGGAGAAGTCGATGGCCTCGATTTTCCGGTAAAGTCCGGGCTGGTAAGTCCCACCCAAGTATAACCGGAATTAATCGCCGGACTTGTGCTTTTTAAAGTTAAATCAAAGTCATCTTTGAGAACTTTTGTAAATTGCGGATTTTGGCATATATCATTACTGCCAGACGGGCAAACGGAAGATTGGTCTTTAACGTTATAGATGATAGAATAATCGTCATTAAAATTAATATTGCTTCTATTTGTCCAAATTAGGCATGTTTGATCTCCGCCACTATAGTCCTTGCTTCCATAAAATATATTATTGATGGAATTGACTGTTTGAACCGCGCCGGATGATGATTCTGCAATTACTAGGCAGTCGCCTTCGCCATATAAGCTGTTATTATATAGATTCATTTGGCTATTGCCTTCAAAGGTAAGCGCAATAGCGCTTCCGCCTGATCTGCATTCGTCTACATTATGAGTAAATGATTTTCCGTCAAAATATCCGCAATTGCTTATTGCTACGCTATCCGTAATTGTGGAATCTCCCGCTAATTTAAACTGATCGCCGGCATTGCCTTCAGCAATTGTTCGTCTAACCGTAATAGTACCTCCATCTCTATGATAAAAAAGATCAAGACCATCCGAAGTGTTGTGGGAGAATGAAGAATCTTCAATAATCCAGTTTCCTGCGGTTTGACCTGTTCCTAAGCCATCTCCATATCCGCCTGCGGTTTGTCCCCAACAGCCGGTTGGCTGGTCGCCCGGATAGGTTTCCGCGCATCCGTTCCAGTTTACATTTACATTTTTAAAGGCAATGGTGCCGGAGTTGCTGTCAGTTCCTTCTATGTCGCCATCCCAGCCGGCCCAGCCATTTGCCACAATATCAACATTTTCCAATGTCCAGTCTGTTAGGCGCCCTGCGTTGATACCATTAACTGCAAGTCCGTGAATATTTAAGTTTTTTAGCAAAACATTAGAAGAATCAGACGCCAGAATACCGGTTGCCGCCCAAGGCCCGTGTGGATAGGAGTCGCGTTTGCATTTCAGTCCTCCGCTGTGATCTTCAACGCAGTCGCTATGGTCTGTAATTTCAAGACACTGAATCTCTACGTTATTGCTTTTAGTTAGGTCTATAATTGCCCAGGGACGTTCTACGCCATAGAACTCCGGTTTACTTCCGCATCCGTTATTCCAGTTTTGTCCCAAAATACGAGTTGGCTGGCTGGCGGTTCCCGAAGGTATAGGCAACATCATACAATCGTACGTAAATTCAATTTCGCAATTATCGTCTCCCGGGGCGCCATAACCCATCATATATGAACCATTCGCAATTACCAGCGTGTCACCTCCATTGATGCGTTTTGTCCCATCCGGCGGAAGGGCAATGAATGGATGACTCCACGCGCATGCCTGGCCTGTGCCACTGCCGGAATATGCCGTATTTGCCAATCCTGTGCACTGTGTAGCATTTCCTCCGTCAGTTCTTATATAATATACCGTTCCGCTTCCACTAGGAGTCGGAGTAGGTTCTGGAGTTGGCTCTGGTTCTGGAGTAGGCTCTGGTTCTGGAGTTGGCGTTGGTGTCGGTGATGGTGATGGAGATGGCGACGGGCTCGGTGATGGAGATGGTGACGGGCTCGGTGATGGGCTAGAGCTTCCACTACTCATAATTTTTTTTACATTTTTATTTGTATTTACAAAATTAAATTGTGACATTATAGTTACCGGGCTATAGCTGTTTTTTGTTTCTATGCTGACGCCAATTTCATAATTTGTAAAAAAGGCAATCGGTATATCAATAATTTTTTTATTCCAATCGGACCCATATAATTCTTTTGCAAGCGCTTCAGTTTCTACCCAGCGCAGCTTTCCATCTTCGCCAACCGCATAAACCTTGGGGTCGGTTTGTATTTTTAGCATTTTTACGCCCGGTTTACAGTTTATGTTGCCTTTAAAGGGGACTGCAGCCAATTCTATGTCAGAAATAGTAATAACCCCGGAAAAATTATTATACCAGGTTTTGAATGTCGCCTCATTGGGAAAAGCGTATCTTCCGCTATCAGAGGCATAGTAATATATTGCCGGGCCACTGCCTTTTATAAGCGCACCAAAGGCCAAACTTGGGCTGTCTGCTTTTATTCCAATGGGTAGTATTAGTAATAGCGAGAGAAGTATTAAGAAACCGGCCTTTTTCATATTTTTTTAATTAATTTTAGAAAAGTATATAGTTATTGTATCATTTCTAAAATATATTGGAACAACCATTAAAAAGTTCATTTTATGAAAATGGATTTTACATCAAAATAGAGATATAATTTAATTATGTTATATTTATTAATCATTGCCTCGATTTTATTATTTTTATCCGGATTTGCCGGTTTTTTGGCTGCACCTTATGTTCCGACAAGGAAAAAAGACGTGGCGCGCTTTTTGGAATTGGCGCAAATTAAGAAAGGTGATATTGTCTATGATTTGGGATGTGGAGACGGCAGAATTTTAAAAGTGGCAAAGAAAAAAGGCGCAAGAGCCATCGGCTTTGAACTGTCAGTTCCAAATTATTTATTTTGTAGATTGCGTGGAATTAAAATGAGGTTTAAGAATTTTTTTAAGGCTGATTTTAAGGATGCGGATATTGTCTATATGTTTTTATCCAAAAAAGCGCATAACAAAATGGGCAAAATTTTGCAAGGTCAAATGAAAAAAGGAAGTAAAGTAATTTGTTATGTCTGGCCAATAGAGGTCCTAACTCCTGAAAAAATTGATAAATTAGATGGTTCGCCGAACATGTATTTATATCGTTTATAAAATATGTTATAATAATAGTGTAGAGAAATAATAATACTTTTGACTTTTGAATTTTAACTTTTAATTTTTTTATGTACGCATATTTTAATTTCCGCACAATGATCAGGTTTTTAGGGATTTTCATTACCACTCTTATTTTAGTTTCGGTGATCCCTTCTTTTACCGACGCAATTACCATAACCTATATTTCTCCGATTCCGGTCGCGACTATTTTTGCAATTGTGATAGCTTTTTATATCAGCAATGCGATAACAAGGATGGAAAATATCCAAACAAATGTCGCTGTGGAACTTAGTCGTTCACGCAGAGCATATCATTTGGCAAATGGTTTAGCTTCGTCTGCCGATCTCAAGAAGTGGGGAAAAGAATTGCAGGATTTGGTTGTGGAATATCTGCAGAGTTTTGGCGGACACGATTTTGGCGAATATAATAAAAGTAGCAAAGAATTTCGGGAAATCACCTATCATATTTATAAAATGGATCCAAAATTTTTAAAAATGCCAAAAGAAATTGCGATTTACGAAGAATTGTTAACGACAACGCGCGAATGGGCGATGGTCCGTCAAAATATAAGCGAAAGAAAAAAACAAAACATATCTCTTTATAGCTGGATTATACTTTGGTCAATTTCGGCAATACTTATTTTATTTTTAATGCTTTTACGGACGCAGGACATTTTTAGCACCAGGATTGTTTCCGGGCTTTCTATTGTCGCTGTTTTATTTACTTTGGACTTGTTGTGGGAGATAAATAATTTGAGCAAGCCCGAACGCAGGATTTTGGCGCGTAAGTATTTATTCAATGTAGAAAAATTAAAAATAAATTTACCGGATGGGGACTTAGAAGTCAAAAGTCAAAAATCAAAAGTTAGAAATAGAAAATAAAATAAATAATTAGAAGTTTGTTTTAGAAAAAAATAAGCCCGCTCGTAATAGAGTGGGCTTTGGTTTTTTGTGGGCTTGGCCGGAATTGGCCTTAGGTAGGAAAGATCGGTGGGAAAGAACTTCATAGACTGACGCAGGATTTGTGTTAGCGCCCGGACTTGTTATTGACTTCCGAAAGAATGCTCTCCAGATTTTGTTGCTGTAATTTCATCAGGAGAAGCGATCCTTCCTGCGCGGCGCTTACATACGATCTCGTCCGACCATGATAGGTCTCCTTTATGTAGGTGATCCACTGACTCGGTGGGTGGTCGCCGATTCTGTCGCATGAATTTCACCAGATGACAGTGTTTGCGCCGGGGTCTGGCAAGAGCAACCCCAATTTCTATGCTGTCGGCGCTTAAATACACTTCAGCATTATTATTCCTTTCACCCGTTTGAGGTTGAACATAAATAAGTATAGCACATTTTAATTATTTTGTCAAGCCCTTAACACAGATAACACAGATTTTAAGACACAGATAACACAGGAATTTAGCTAATTTTAGATAAAAAAGCACCCCGATATTTCTATCGGGGTTTTTGCAAATCCTTGCGTTTCCAAAGAGCTTAAATGGGTGGCTCTTCAGAGTTGTGGGTCACTTCTGCCTCCTTTTTTCGTCTAGCTGCGTTGACGGTTGCTGTTGCATACTACGACAGCATTGCCGCCAATAGTAAATAATGTATCAAAATAATAAAATTTTGTCAATTCCATTAGCTTGAATTCGACCCCGAAACGCAACTTAGAGCAATAAACATGATAAGGGGTATTAACCCTTCGTGGCTCCTCGGCTCGGAAATGAAAAAGTAATCTTTTCCATTTCCCTCGCTCTACGTCGCCAATAAAAACCCCCCACCTAACCTCCCCCCGAGTACAGAGGGAGGAACAAGAAAGAAAGCTTCTCCCCTCTTGTAGTCAAGGGGGGAGTTAGAGGGGGGATATAAAAAAATGATTGCACTTTGGATTAGAATTCAAGTAGAGCTATCTAAATTTTCGTAAAAATTGCGATTTGAAAGAAGTAAATTTGCCATTGTTAATAGATTTGCGGATATTTTCCATTAGGTTGTGCATAAAGGTTAGATTATGGATTGTTGCAAGGCGCATACCCAAAATTTCGTTTGCTTTGAATAGATGATGCAGATAGCTCCTAGAATAATTTGCGCAAAGTTCGCAGTTGCAATCCGCTTCAATCGGTTTTTTGTCTGCGCGATATTTTGCTGATAAAATCCGCATCCGTCCGGTTTTTGTAAAAAGCGTTCCATGCCGGCCAAGCCTGGTAGGTTCCACACAGTCAAAAGTATCAACTCCACGTTCTACTGCTTCAAATATATCTTCAATTACACCGATACCTAGCATGTGGCGGGGTTTTTCCTCCGGCAAAAAGGGGATTGTCCAATCCAAAACTTTCAGCATTTCTTTTTTTCCAAATGAACCGCCGATTCCAAATCCGCCAAACGGAAGCGAACCGATAAAGCGCGCCGAGGCCTGGCGCAATGCCTTATAATCTCCACCCTGCACAATACCAAATAGGGACTGGTCTTTTCGCTCGTGCGCCCTTAAACATCTTTCTGCCCATTTATGCGTGCGTTCCAATGATTTTTCCAAATAGGCGCGCGAATCGGTCGGGGAAGTGCATTCATCAAAAGCAAAGATAATATCCGCGCCAAGTTTTTCCTGAATGCGGATAGAATCTTCCGGACGTAAAAATATTTTTTTGCCATCCAAATGCGAGCGAAACTCTACGCCATTATCTGTAATTTTCACCAGCGATTTTTTACTGTAGGGAGCTAAGCTCCCTACAGTTTTTTTATGGACCTTACTAACGCCATAGGCTAATCCTTTGCCCAAGCTAAAAACTTGATAGCCTCCGCTATCGGTAAATATAGGTCCCTGCCAATTCATAAAACTATGTAGTCCGCCCATTTTTTTCACCAAATCTGCGCCCGGCTGAAGCATCAGGTGATATGTATTTGCCAAAATGGAATTAAACCCTATTTTCCGCACATCGTTGGAGTCAAGCGTTTTTATGGTCGCTTTTGTCGCCACAGGAATAAAGGCAGGCGTTAAAATAACTCCGTGAGGAGTTTTGTATCGCGCTACTCGCGCTCGTCCTAATTTTTTGGTTATTTTAAAATTGAACATGATAAACAATTTCTAATTCACCTAATTTCTAATTCACCTAATAAAATTCAAAAGATCCAATTCAATAATTCAAAAATAAATAATTATTTTTTGGCATTTGGCATTTCGCCTTTGACCTTTTATTAGAAATTAGGTGAATTAGGTGAATTAGAAATTTATTTCTTCAAGTTCCTCGGTACTTGTTTAATAATCCTAACAGCATCTTCGATTTTGTCAACTATTACATATAGATCTTGATCATCAGAATTTATTGTTTTGAATTTTTTTGCCAAAATATTTGTTATAAAGTCGTCAAACGGTTTCCAAAACTTCTTTCCGAAGAGGACTATTGGTATTCTTCCCATTTTTCCGGTTTCCATTAAAGTTAGAATTTCAAATAGCTGATGCAAAGTTCCATATCCGCCGGGAAATATAATAAAGCCCAAGGAAGGAGCCGTAAGCACTAGTTTGCGCGTAAAAGGAAAGAAAAAACTGGCCGCGTCAGTCACGTATTTATTTGTCCGGATAGTGTGATCAAACTTTATGTTCATCCCGACCGATTTTGTTCCGGCATCATATGCTCCATGGTTTGCCGCTTCCATAATTCCCGGACCTCCGCCGGTTACAATTGAGTATCCTTGTTTTCCCAGAGCATAGGCCAGATTATAGGCATTTTCATAATAAGGACTGTCTTTTGAAATACTTTTTGTTCCCAGAATGGTGACGTCATCTTTTAATTTTGTGACAAATTCAAAACCTTCCACCAATTCCGACATAATGCGGAATATCCGCCAATCCGCTGACTCTCCTACAGAGAATTTTTTTGGCGCAAAATCAGAAAAAAACGGCCTTTCATGTGTTTTAGAAATCATTGTCAATGCCTCTTTTGGCGAATCTATGATTTTGAAGAGTGAGAGATCTGATTTTTTAATTGAGCCGATTTCTACCGAACTTTCCTGTAAAAACTTTACAAGCGGTTGCCAATATTCTTTCCCAAAAAGCGCCACAGGTATTTTTGGCATTTTGCCGAGTTCAATTGTATCCATTACTTCAAAAAATTCGTCCATTGTGCCGAATCCGCCGGGAAAATATAAAAAGGCCTGCGCCGGCGAGGTAAGCATAACTTTTCTGGTGAAAAAATAATGAAAACCAAGAGATTTTTTTACATATTTATTTAGAAATTGTTCTGATGGTAATTGAATATTAAGGCCGACTGATTCTGCGTTTGCAAGAAATGCTCCTTTGTTTGCCGCTTCCATAATTCCCGGACCCCCACCTGTAATTATAGTATGTTTTTTCTTTCCTAAAAGACGGGATGTTTCTTCCGCTAATTTATAATATTTGTTTCCCGGTTTGGTGCGGGCAGAACCAAAAACAGTCACTTCGCCTTTGAACTGAGAAATAAACTGGTATCCTTCTACAAACTCGGACATAATTTTAAAAATCCGCCAAGTGTCGCGAAAATTAACCGGCTCGTGATATTTGTAGAATGGTTTCTTGGGCATATAGATTATTATAACACGAAATTGGAGTGAAGTTCGAATTTTTAATTTCGAATTTCGAATGAAGTATGAAACTAGAATGATTGAATGTCAAAGAATTAAGAAAGAATGACAGTTTACTTCAAATTTAAAGCATTCAAAATTCAATCAAAATTCGGAATTCAAAATTCAAACTTTATCTTTTCTTGTTGCTTAATACTACAATATGCTAAACTATATTAGTAATATAATTCACGAGGGGGAGCTTATAAATATATGGACCAAAAAATAATCAAAGAGGGATTAACTTACAAAGATGTGCTATTGGTGCCTCAACGCTCGGCGATTCCAACCCGCAAGCTGATTGACGTATCTTCTAATTTAACGCGCGGTATTAAGCTAAAAATACCGATTGTGAGCGCAAATATGGATACGGTGACTGAATATGAGATGGCGATTGCAATGGCGCGGATGGGCGGTATTGGAGTTATCCACAGGTTTATGACAATCGAGCAGGAAGCAGAAGAGGTAAGCAAGGTTAAACGTTCCGAAAGTTATCGAATTGATACGCCGTATAGCATTTTGCCGGATAAAACGTTGGGCGAGGCAAGGGAGATTATGAGACGTAACGGAGTAAGCGGGCTTTTGGTTGTTGACGAATCGGGAAAGCTGGAAGGCATACTTACGCGTCGGGACGAAATTTACGAGCATGACGAATTTAAATTGGTACGGGAATTGATGACGCCAAAAGAGCGTTTAATTGTTGCATATGAAAACATAGAGCTTCAAGAAGCAAAAAAAATTCTCGCCAAGCATAGAATAGAAAAATTACCTCTTGTAAACGAGGGTGGCAGTCTTGTCGGGCTTATTACCAGCAAAGATATAATTAAAACAATGGAGTTTCCTAATGCTACGAAAGACGAACGTGGACGCCTTCGTGTTGTTGCGGCAATCGGCACAAAAGAAGACGCCTTGGAGCGGGCGCAGGCGTTGGAAGAGGCGGGTGCAGACGCGCTTGTGATTGATATTGCCCATGGACATTCGGAAATGGTGATAAACACTTTGGAATTGTTGAAAAATTATAATATTAAAATACCGGTTATTGCTGGCAATGTCGCCACTCCCGAAGCCGCGCGTGATTTGATTGCCGCCGGAGCGGATGCCATAAAAGTCGGCGTTGGTCCGGGCAGTACTTGTATTACTCGGCTTATCGCCGGAGTTGGCGTTCCGCAGTTTACCGCTGTCTTGGAATGCGCGCGGGAAGCGGAAAAATATGGAATACCGGTTATTGCCGACGGGGGAGTCGCTTTTTCAGGAGATATTGCAAAAGCAATTGGAGCTGGCGCTTCTACCGTAATGCTTGGCTCACTTTTGGGCGGAACCGATGAATCACCCGGAATAACTTTGACCAAAAAAGGCAGAAAATATAAAGTTTCGCGCGGAATGGCGTCTTTGGGAGCAAATATAAATCGGAATTCAAATAAAGACACAGAAAATTCTGACTATGTTGCCGAAGGCGTAGAAGCAATGGTGCCTTATCGTGGCTCTGTTGCGGAAATTTTAAATCAGCTTGTTGGTGGACTAAAATCTGGAATGAGTTATTCAAACGCAATGAGCGTGCCGGAAATGTGGAAAAATGCGAAGTTTTGCAAAATAACTGATTCAGGTTGGGCTGAAAGCAAACCGCACGATGTTGAAGTTATTTAATTGCCTAGCAATTAAATAACTTAATTACTAATTATCAATTACGAATTACGAATGATTGTGTCGCTTCGCGACGGATTATTAATCGCCTCACTGCAGTGAGGCGATTAAATTTATCCACAACCTAGAGAATTTTTATGTTTTTCCTGTATTTTTTAGCTTTATTTAGACCATTGATATGATTTTGAGATAAAGATAAAATTATGATTCCCTTACTACATACTACATACTACTTGCTACTTTTGCCTTGCCAAAAAGCCGGATTTATGTTATATTAACCCTATATGATAGAAAGTAAGGACAAAAAATTAAAAAGTGGGTTTGCGGTGATTGCCGGCAGGTCAAACGCGGGCAAATCAACCCTTTTAAACGCGCTAATCGGCACAAAATTGGCAATTACGACAGATAAGCCACAAACAACCCGCCATGCGATTCAGGGTGTTCTTCATGACGAGCGGGGACAGATTGTTTTTGTAGATACTCCGGGTCTGCTTTTCAAGAAAAAAGACGCTTTAACAAAAACTTTAAATAAAAAAGCCAAAGATTCACTGGAAGGCGTTGAGGTTATTTTATATATTGCGGATCCGATGCGCGCGATTGGGGGCGAAGAGCAATATCTTCTTCGCGTTTTGGAAGATACAAAAACGCCAAAAATTCTGGTAATAAATAAAATTGATTTGCATAACCCTAAATATTTGGATGATTATCGCGAGCTTGCGGACAAGTTTGATGACGTGGTAGAGGTATCGGCGCTTTATAGTAAGCATTTAAAAACACTGGTAAATAAAATTTTTGAATATTTGCCTGAGGGCGAGCCAATTTATCCGGAATTTCAATTGACAAATATTGATAATAAATTTTGGTTTGCGGAAATTATCCGCGAAAAGATATTTCATCAGATGTATCAGGAATTGCCATATAATATAAATGTAGAAGTAGATGAAATAGAAACGCGTCCCACTAAAGGTGGCGCTTCTAACGGAGCAGGCGACAATAATATTTTATATATTCATGCAATTATAGAAGTGGGTGATATGCGTTATAAAAAAATGATTATAGGACATGGCGGAAGAAAAATAAAAGAAATCGGCACTTCCGCGCGCAATGATCTGGAAAA
This sequence comes from Patescibacteria group bacterium, assembly GCA_018895765.1. GTDB lineage: Bacteria > Patescibacteriota > Patescibacteriia. Next base: position 3,393 of record JAHINX010000033.1, on the reverse strand, counting down.
AATTCTTGGCGGAAAAGTATTTTTGGATTTGGAAGTGGAAGTAGATCCTAGATGGATGGAGAAAATTTAAAATAGGGGATAGGGTTTAGGATATAGGGTATAGAGTTCCGTCTTTGGCGGGATTTTTATTTTTACCCGAATTATGCTATTATTATAAGGTATGCTCGGTAGTGAAACTTTGACTGCATGCCGCTTTACGGCAGGCAAAAAGATACTGGGAATATAATAAGATTAATTTTTTTAATAAAATTTAGAATAACATACTTTGATTTTAATAATGTCAAAGTTCTACTACCGGGTATGGAAGAAAAATTCATAAGTATCATTATTCCCACCTATAATGAAGAAAATTTTTTGCCAAAATTGCTTCGTTCAATCAGAAAACAGACCTATCGCAACTATGAAGTAATTGTCGCGGATAATAAGTCAAAAGACAAAACGCGCGAGATTGCGGAAAAATATCATGCCCGGGTAGTAGAGGGCGGGCAGGTGGCAACCGGCAGGAATAATGGAGCGAAAAAAGCAAAGGGGGATATTTTGATTTTTTTTGACGCTGATGTAGTTTTGTCCAACCCTCATTTTTTGAAAAAAACGATAATGGAATTTAAGAAAAAAAAGCTGGATATCGCGACTTGCTTGCCAAAGCCTATTTCGGATAAAAAAATAGATAAGGTAATGCATGATGTGTATAATCTTTACTCTACGTTAATAGAAAAATTTAAGCCGTTTGCCCCTGGATTTTGTATTTATATAAAGCGGTCAATCCATGAAAAGATAGGTGGCTTTGACCCGAAGATAAAACTTGCCGAAGACCATGACTATGTGCAAAGAGCGGCGCAATATGGAACATTCGGAGTTTTAAAATCAAAAAAAATATTTGTCTCCGTTCGCCGGTTGGAAAAAGACGGAAGAATGAAAACGGCATTAAAATATTTATTTTGCGGACTTCATATGATGACGCTTGGTTCTGTAAAATCGGATATTTTTAATTATAAATTCGGCTATGATGATGACATTAAACAAGAGCCATTAAAAAAGATTAAAAAATAGTGTATAATAATAAGACAGATATATCTTTCACAGATATCACAGATTCTTTTCTAATAGCGCGAAGCGCATATCTGTATCGTCCGTGTTTTAAAAATCTATGGTTATATTATGCTAAAATTTATAAAATCCGAAAAACTTACTTGGGGTAATGCCGATAAAGTTGATGAGCAGACGATTAATCGTCTCAAAAAGTTATACAAGTTTCATCATTTGGATTGGGAAGATGTCCAGTCGGATATCCATGACCCTAAGCTGGATGTTTACAAAAATTATTTGTTTGCGATTTTTAATGTCCCAAATTTTAAAGATCATTCCCGCTATGTAGCATTAGAAGAATTAGATATTTTTATTGGAAAAAGCTACATTATTACAATTCATAAAGGCGGGCTTAAAGAAATTGATGAATTATTTAAAAAGCTAGAAAAAAGTTCCGCTTTGCGGAAAGAGTGGCTTGGTAAAGGGACAGATTTTGTGCTTTTCAAGATTTTACAACTATTATTTAAAACAAGGATGAAGCAGGCGGCAGACCATATTTCCGCAAAATTAATTCATGTTGAAAAAAATGTTTATTCACACACAGGACGCCAAAATATTGAGGAGTTGGCAACTTTGAGAAGGAATGTCCTTTCATTCAGGCGCCTTGTTGATCCACAAAGAGAGCTTATCTCTTCTTTGGCTATAGACAAGCACGGATTTATAAATGATGAGTATGAGCCGTATTTTGATGACGTTAGAGATTATTTAGATAGAATCTGGACCCGGCTTTCAAATTATAAAGATACCATTGACGGACTATACGAAACAAACGAATCTTTGCTTACTTACAAAACGAACGAAATCATAAAGATTTTAACGATTATTTCCGTTGCTCTCATGCCCCCGACCCTTTTGTCCGGTATTTTTGGAATGAATATCAATTTGCCGTTTGAAGGCCAGCCAAATATGGTTTGGGCAATATATGGTTTTATATTTGCAATAACAATGATAATTATTTTTGTATTAAAAAAGCGGAAATGGTTTTAGACCGGAAGGTCGAACTTAGAATATATAAAAACACCTAAAGGGTGTTTTATTTTGATTAAAAAGTCCACTTATGTTATTATAAAATATCGGAGGAAAAAATGAAAAAACCGGCAAAGAAGAGAAAATGTGAAAGATGCGGGAGGACGCTAAGCATCTATAACAAGGGCAAGGAATGCTGGTATCATTCTGTCGCGCCGGATGCGATTGGCAATTATAGTGATTATATCGGAATGGGAAATAGCTGGAATAGCCACCAAGGGCACGGAAAAACCGATTCATAGGGGGTTTTATGTTTAACAAGGCTAAAATGCCTTGTTTTTTTTGCTAAAAATAGCCAAAAACAACAGACTTTACTTGACAAAACATTCAAAATGTGTTATACTTCCGTTAAGAAATTAAAAACCGTTCTTTACCAACCAAGGAGGCAGGAAAGATGAAAAAGTGTTCAATGTGCGGAGCAAGGCTTAACTCTCATAATGAGAGAGGCCTCTGTTTCTGTTGCGCCCGCAAGCTCGCCAGGATGATGGGGCATGATGTCTCCATCGGCGATCAGCCCGAGCCTGTCTTTTTCAAGAGAGAGGATGGCTACTACGACAGAGGCGGCAATCGCTGGGTGTCGTATCTGTCGCCACCCATCCACGGCTGACGTCCGCCTTCCTATTTAAAAGGCCATTGCTAAAAGCAGTGGCCTATTTTTTTCTAAATCCCCCCTCTAACTCCCCCCTTGGAGTACCCCAGTAGTAGAAGAGTACTTCACTACGGGGCAGGCAAGAGGGGAGAAAAAGAAGTTCCCCTTCCTCCCCCTGTACTCGGGGGGGAGGTTAGGTGGGGGGAGGAAAAAGAAGGTTTCATAATTCAGAGTAGTAAGCTATTTTCACCGGCCAGATAACCGGTGCTCCAGGCAACTTGCAGGTTATATCCGCCGGTCGGACCGTCAATATCCAGGATTTCACCGGCAAAATATAAATTATCTATTATTTTCGATTTCATTGTTTTTGGGTCAACCTCTTTTAAATCCACTCCGCCGGAAGTGATGACTGCCTTATCAAATCCGACAAGTCCGCTGACGCTAAGCTCAAATTCTTTTAGCAGTTTAATGATTGTTTTTCTTTCATCCTTTGTTATTTCATTTATTTTTTTATTTTTCGGAATTTTAGACAATTCAATAATAACGGGAATAAGTTTTTTGGGAAGCAGTTTATCCAAGCTGTTTTTGAATTGTTTGTTTTTTTGTTCTTCAAAGTCTCTTTGAATTCTTTTGTCCAATGCCGGATAATCAAGCGCTGGCTTGAAATCTATTTTAAGTTTTAAATGCGCTTT
>JAHINX010000032.1 GCA_018895765.1 Patescibacteria group bacterium | reverse complement strand
TTAGGAGAAAATGTCTGCTGCAGTACTCAATCTTTTAAAATCGCCAGAGATGTTTGTCAAAAATTAAAAGTTCCTCATTATATTTTTGATGTATCAACAGAATTCAAAGAGCAAGTAATTGATTATTTTATTAAAGAATTAAAAAACAAAAAAACGCCCAATCCCTGTATTATTTGTAATCGTTACCTTAAATTTAAAAAACTTTTTGAATGGGCCAAAGAATATAATATTAAATATGTGGCCACAGGACATTACGCCCGCCTTCGGCGGGAAATTCCAAGCTCCAAATCCCAAATTCCAAAATATCAATTATTAAGAGCCAAAGATAAAGAAAAAGATCAAACTTATTATTTGTCATTTTTACCTCAAAAATGGCTTAAAAACATTGTTTTTCCATTAGGTGATTACACTAAGCCAGAAATTTATAAAATAGCTAAAAAATATAATTTTAATGTTTTTCTTAAACAAAAAGAAAGCCAGGATTTTTGTTTTGTCGCTGGCAAGTCAATGAAGTGTTTTTTAGAAAAAGAAATAGGAACAAAGACAGGTTTGATTAAAGATAAAAAGGGAAACATTTTAGGCAAACACCAGGGACTTCATTTTTATACTATTGGTCAAAGAAAAGGAATTAATTTGCCTGGTGGACCCTATTTTGTTTTAAAAATAGACAAGAGAAAAAATATTTTAATAGTAACAAAGGATGAAAAAAAACTTTGCCAAAAACAAGTATTTGTTTCCCATTGCCATTTTACTTCTGGGACGCCTCCTCAAAAAAAAATACAGGTTCAGGCAAAAATCCGTTATCGCCAAGAATTAAGCAGGGCCACCTTGACTCCTATTTCAAAAACTAAAATAAAATTAGTATTTAACAAACCACAAAGAGCTGTTACCCCTGGGCAATTCGCTGTTTTTTATCAAAAAGATGTTTGTTTAGGAGGAGGAAAAATTATTATATGAAAACAAAAACTACATTAAATATAACAGGAATGCATTGCGCTTCTTGCTCGGCAAATATTGAAAATGTTTTAAAAAAGGAAACAGGGGTTAAATCCGCCAATGTCAATTTTGCTACAGAAAAAGCTTATTTAGAGTTTGACTCAATTGAGATAAGTATCGCCCGAATTCAAAAAATTATTGAAAAATTGGGATATAAAGCCAGTGAAGAAGGTTTTGGAAAAGAAATGGAGGATCATCACAAGGAAGAGAAAATTCAGGAAGTTAAAGATCTGAAAATAAGACTTATTACAGCCCTCATTTTCGGCATTCCTCTTCTCTATGTTTCAATGGGTATGATGGTTGGTCTTCACATACCGAAGATTATCGAGATGAACCAGCATCTAATCCAATTTCTGTTAACTACCCCCGTGATTATAGTTGCTTTCAAACTTTACATTTCCGGACTCAAGGCTATTTTAAGACGAGCGCCAAATATGGACTCTTTAATCTTTATTGGCACTTCGGCTGCCTATGCCTATAGCGTGGCAATCTCTTTATCTACTTGGCTTAACATCAAAACATACGGAATGAAAGAGCTATACTACGAGATAGCGGCTTTTATTCTTATTTTTATCCTCTTAGGAAAGTATATAGAAGCAATAACTAAAGGAAAAACCAGCGAAGCGATTAAAAAATTAATTGGACTGCAACCAAAAGAAGCGACGATTATAAGAACCCGCGAACTTCGTTCGCACAACCTTGATTCCTCGCTTCGCTCGGAATTAAAAAATAACGAGGAAATAAAAATTCCTATTTCCGAAGTAAAAGTCGGGGATATTATTTTGGTCAAACCCGGCGAGAAAATCCCGGTGGATGGGATTGTTATTGACGGCTATTCCGGAGTTGACGAGAAAGCAATTACTGGTGAAAGCATCCCAGTAGAAAAGAAAAAAGACGATGAAGTAATTGGCGCTACTATTAACAAGACCGGCGTTTTGAAATTTAAAGCGACTCGAGTTGGCAAAGATACAATGTTGGCTCAGATTATTAAGATTGTTGAAGAAGCTATGGGTTCTAAAGCGCCAATTCAGCTTTTAGCCGACAAAGTTTCTCTTTATTTTGTACCGATAGTAGTAGTCATCGCTATTGTCTCTTTCGCGGTTTGGATTTTTGCAGGCTATCCTTTTTCTTTCGCGCTCATAGCCTTTATCGCTGTTTTAATTATCGCCTGCCCCTGCGCTTTGGGATTGGCAACACCAACCGCTGTAATGATGGGGACGGGGCTGGCGGCAAAAAATGGCATTTTAATTAAAAGCGGTAAGGCGCTGGAAATTGCCCGCGACTTGGATATGGTCATTTTTGATAAAACCGGAACTTTAACTAAGGGTGAACCAAGCGTTACTGACATTATTAAAATTTCCGCCAGAGGCGGATCCGCCTTTGGCGGAAAAAACGATGTCAGTGAAAATTTAGTTTTGCAAATCGCGGCGTCAGTGGAAAAAAATTCCGAACATCCTTTGGCTCAAGCAATTGTTAAAAAAGCCAAAGAAAAAAATCTTGCCCTGAGCGAAGTCGAAGGGTTTCAAGCTATACCCGGCTATGGCGTTACGGCTGATTTGGAAAATAAAAAAATACTTTTCGGAACAAGAAAACTAATGACTAACAATCAAATTAATCCAAATATAATAGAAGAAAAAATGATTATTTTAGAAGATCAAGGCAAAACAGCAATGATTTTGGCTGTAGAAAAAGATATTATTGGTATTATTGCAGTGGCTGATACGCTTAAGGATTACTCAAGAGAAGCAGTTGAGATGCTTCATAAAATGGGGAAAAAGGTTGCGATAATTACCGGAGATAATAAAAGAGTTGGACAGGCTATTGCCCAGCAAGTCGGCATAGATAGAGTTTTAGCCGAGGTATTGCCGCAAGAAAAATCAGCTGAGATTAAAAAATTACAGAGTGAAGGAAATATTGTGGCGATGGTGGGCGACGGCATTAATGACGCGCCAGCCTTGGCTCAGGCCAATTTAGGCATTGCCCTTGGTACAGGTACCGATGTGGCAATGGAAACCGGGGAGATAGTTTTAATTAAAGACGATTTAAGGGATGTAGTAATAGCAATTGATTTAAGTAAATACACTTTAAATAAAATTAAACAAAATCTTTTCTGGGCTTTCTTTTATAATATTGTCGGCATTCCTATTGCGGCTGGCGTGCTTTACCCTTTTACGGGTTGGCTTTTAAGTCCGATTTTTGCAGCCGCTGCTATGGCTTTTTCTTCTGTCAGTGTCGTTTCCAATGCTCTTTTAATGAAATTATACAAGCCAAGAATTATTCAATAAATATTCCATATATTTATATATAAAAATCCCTGAACAAGGGATTTTTTATTTGACACAAGAAAATAAAAATTATAAACTTAAATACAAATAAGACAGAGAAGTAATTTGTAGTCAAATTACTTTCACTTATTTTGTCGGGGCATGGCCTAACGGTAAGGCACACGCTTCGGGAGCGTGAGATTCCGAGTTCAATTCTCGGTGCCCCGA
>JAHINX010000031.1 GCA_018895765.1 Patescibacteria group bacterium | reverse complement strand
CACCCATCAGTCCGCCAACAATACCATTGCCTATTCCCTGAACAACTGCTGAGCAGAAAAACAAAACTCTCTCTCTCTCTCTCTCTCTCTCTCTCTCGGTGGTGCCTCTATTCTTCAAAGAATCAAAGAGGGATATTTGGTTTGGATGAATATTGTACCTCATATTGCTAAAGGAGCTCGCCATACAATCGGCTCAAGGATTGAAAATAAATTCCTTGATCTCTTGGAACTTGCATATATTGCATATTTTACAGAAAAAGATAAGAAGTCAGAAAAAATCTCTAAATGTATTTTAGTATTAGATATACTAAAATTTTTTATTTTAGTTGCATGGGAATCAAAAGTTATTTCAAGCCGGCATTTTGAAGAAGTCGCGACAAAATTAGAGGAAGCGGGAAAAATGTTAGGCGGCTGGAAGAACAGCTTAGTTAATCCGGAAAAGAAAAACCGCAACTTATGATATTGCGGAAAGAAAATACTTTCGAAGACGGAAAACGATCTCATTGTCGGGGTTCCACTTGTTCGTCGGCTTCGCCCAATTGTTGTTGAGCCAAAGGCCGTCGTCATTGCGTTCCATGTTGAACACGTTCGGATTGCCGTCAGAGTCGGTTTTATACGCCGCGCCATCTGTGCCACTGCCCATCTAATCCGCCAATTTGCGAAAGAGTTTGGGTTGTATTTTATTCGGAAGCAAAACTCCGCAAGCGCAACGCACCAAGTTTTTTCTTTTTTATATGACAGCTATGCGCATCCTCCGCGAAAAGCCGTAACCGTTCGCGCTCTCAATCCGCATGTGTCGAAAAGGTTTTGAAAAACCGTAGCCGTTCAATATACCAATCTATCAAGATTATATCATAAAAAATTTAGAAAAAAACCAAAGGGTCAAAGCATCAAAGATTCACAGAATCAAAAAAAATACAAAAAAAGAAAGAGTTTAAGTTTCTAACTTGCGAAGACGGAAAACGATCTCATAGTCGGGGTTCCACTTGTACGTCGGCTTCGCCCAATCGTTGTAGAGCCAAAGGCCGTCGTCATTGCGTTCCACGTTGAACACGTCCGGATTGCCGTCAGAGTCGGCAATTTGTTTCATTCCAATATGTATCCATTCGCCTAATGGCTGGTCTGCATATTGCAAGCGATATTGTGGACCTGTTTCGGGAAGACATAACTCTAATCCTAATTCTTCTGCCCGCTTGTAGAGTTCATCCGTGGTCACGAAATTTGTAAAACCTAAATCTGCAACTTTTAATCGAACAATATCTGCTTTTTCACGTGTTTTGCTTGTTGTAAAGTCAGGATTCTCCATCATACTTTTTGCATAGTTGGATATATTGATATTTTTCTTTTGCATTTCTTCTATCAGTTCGTCTTTTGTCTTTCCGCCAATCTCAATTTCTTGCCTTTTTATTTTTCCCTCTGGAAATGAGGTGTAGATATATTCAAGGTGTTGCAATTCTTGAAATATGTTTGGATATAATTTGCCTATATATGCTTTTGTTTGTTCGTTTATTTGCTCTTTGTTGTATGCGATTTGATTCGATTCGCACTCAAAGACAATCGGCGCGTCTTCACGCAGGTTTCTTGTTTTTCTGATTTCCTCTATTCTTGGGTCGGTTCGGTAGCCAAATCCTTGGATTGGAGATTCTATTTCATAAAGAAAGATGAGCTCGTCTTTTGAAAGGGACTGGTTTAGTTTTGTTTTATTATCAATTGCTGTCAGCGTTTTCATATCTTCGGCTTTTTTTTCATATTGCTCGCCGTCCGAGAACTCATGAACTTTCTTTTTAACAATATCCGAGATATATGGGTCAAGGTTTTGTTCTTTCCCTATTCCCCTTACCTCGCCAATGCTATCTCCTTCCATTCTGATGGCGGCTCTGGGAATGGTCGGATTATTATCTTTGTCATAAGAGTAATATACATAAAAATCCCCTCCTTTTAGCTGGGCTTCTGCGGTTGACTCTCCTGCGGTGCACCAGCCGGTTCCATGTCCTTGGAGGGATTCTACCAAAGGCATATGATTAGAGTTTTTATCGTATTTTTTCCATTCTCCTTTTGTATTTAGGAGTTCCGATTCTTCTGTCGGAGTAACTTTTTCAATGGCCCAGGCATAAAGTTTGGCAAAGTTTTCGCTTTTGATTATTTTTTCCAGCTCGGGATTGTCTTTCGCGCTTAGGATGTCTTCTTTATCTGCTTTTTTTATGATTATATCGACCACATAGGCCAGAGCTTCTCTGTTCAAATCGGGAAATGGAGAGACGGTGTCTTTTCTTCTTTTTTCAAATTTATGCTTTTCTTTGTCATTTTTGCCGAGCTTTAGCATTGAACGAAAAGCCCAGTATTTTGCCCAGTCAGGATATGCGTCTGCGTCTTTTGATGTCAGATAATCCGTCCAATTGTCCATTGTTGATTTTTGGTCGGTGATTATTACTTCTGTTAATTGTTCTCTTGCCTGGGGCGTTATTTCTATATCTCCGTGGCCAAGTTCTCTTGCCAATCGCCTTTGGTTTTCAAAATAACTCTCCGGAATATCTTTCGGTTTTATTACATGAAGGCGATGCATCATTATTTTAATCGCTTCTACTCCTCTTTCTCTATCTGGTCCTTCTGGCCTATCCAAAATCTCCCTAAAGCGGTTTAGATAGTTTTGAATGCGGGCTTCAGGCGTTTGAGGCACCTTTTCGCCTGTGCGCGCCTCTGTTCTTTTTACTGCTTGTTCGGCTTCCGGACTGCTGTGCAGGCCGAATTTTTCTTTGAGGAATTTTGGATTTTCCATATATGATTATTTTAACAAAGCCAATATACTTATGCAAGACTGCTACGAGATTAATCCTTTTTGACAAATTCATCTTTTTACCCTATAATAATAGAGGTAGCTCTCCATAGGGTCGAGCAATATTTTTAAATATGTTAGAAAAAATAGACTTACTTAAATACCAAAAAAAACGGCACAGAAAAAAGAAAGTAGCAGGCAGCGTTATGATTATCGCTTTTTTAATTTTAGGCACGCTTTTTGTATCGTTTAAACTTTTCTATGTGCCAAAAGAGCTAAATGCAGGCACAGGGTTTTTTGCAAGTTTATCGCATCTCGTTATCAGCCCGGAAAAAGACATTACTGCAGGCAAAAAAAATATAAACATTCTACTTCTTGGCATGGGCGGAATAGGGCATGAAGGTCCATTTCTTACAGACACAATGCTTATTGCTTCTATTGATAAAGACAACAAGCGCCTAGCTATCACCTCTATCCCCCGCGATTTACTTGTAGAAACTTATAAATTTGGAAAGCAAAAAATAAATCATCTAAATTCTTATGCAGAAGTTGAAAAAGCCAGCTCGGGCGGAGAGTTTACAAAAAGCGTCTTGGAAGAGCTTTTGCATATACCGATCGATTATTACGTCCGTTTTGATTTTGAAGGCTTCAAATCGCTAATCGACGCCGTCGGTGGACTTGACGTTGATGTTCCTCGGACATTTACCGACCCGCTCTTTCCAAGAGAAGAAATCGGAGATGGAGGTGGCGGTACGATTACCGTTACTTTTAAAGAGGGATATCAACATATGGATGGAGAAACTGCTCTAACTTACGCGCGTTCGCGCCACGGAAACAATGGAGAAGGTAATGATTTTGCCAGAAGCAGACGCCAAGAACAGATTATTCTGGAATTAAAAAATAAAATTCTTTCTTCAGAAACGCTGTTCTCATTGTCCACAATAAAAAATATTTTAAAAACATTAGACGACCATGTGGTAACAGATGTCAGCGCATGGGAAGCTCTCTCCCTGGCCAACACATATAAAAATCTGGATATTTCTTCCGAAAATATCAAAGTCAATGTTATCGCAAACGGACCAAGTGAGCCTCTTTATTCAGATTATTACAATGGGCAATATGTTCTTTTGCCAAAAAAACAGGACTGGTCTGATTTACGCACAATCGCCAATAATCCCTTTGATGATTATAGTGATGAAAAATATACCGGAACATATAATAATACAGAGGATATTTTATTGGTTATCCTAAATGGAACAAGCATTGGCGGACTAGCCGGCGGAACCGCCCTTACTTTGGAAGATTTTGGATATAAAGTAAAAGACATTGGCAATTCTCCACAAAAAGATTTTGAAAAAAATGTTATTTACGCTATTAACGTGCCAGAAGAAAAAAAAGATGCCCTAATGGAAATCAAACGCATCCTAGATGCTAATGTCGCCCAGACAATACCTGACTGGCTGAAAGAAAAAATTGATTATGACACAAAACCTGACTTTGTAATTATTACCGGAACAAAAAGTTTAGAACAAATTTAATTTAAAAAAATAGTATGCCTGATATAAAAATAAAAAAACTTCCTGTTGTTGCCATAATAGGGCGAACCAATGTTGGCAAGTCAACATTGTTCAACCGTATTATAGAACAGTCAAAAGCCCTTATGTCCGCTACCCCGGGAACAACCCGCGATATTGTTTATGGAACGCCGGTTTGGCGCGGAAAAACTTTTGCGCTCGTTGATACCGCCGGTCTTGATATTGAAGGAAAAGACGAGTTGGAACAAAACATTATCCGCCAGATTGAACGCGCCAAAAGTGAAGCGGAAGTTATACTTTTAACCTTAGATCTTGAAGCAGGAATAATGCCAGATGACCGCCGGCTTATAAACGAACTGATGGCACAAGATAAACCGTTTATTGTTGTTGCCAATAAAGGAGATAATAAAAAAATGCGCTCTGAAATGGACAGTAAGGAGTGGCAAAATCTCCCGATAAAAAATTTTTCTGTTGTCTCTGCAAAAAATGGCTCCGGCATTGGCGACCTTTTGGATGAAATATACAAAAAATTAAAAAAACTAAAAGTGCGTCTAGCGCCAATAAAAAAAGAAGAGGAAATTAAAGTTTCAATTATTGGAAAACCAAACGTAGGTAAATCTTCTCTCTTGAATAAACTTCTGAGCAAAGAAGTCGCGGTAGTAAGCTCCATCCCGCACACAACGCGCGAGCCACAAGATATTCACTTGGAGTATAAAGGCGAAAATATTACACTGATAGATACGGCTGGCATAAGAAAAAAAGCCCGCGTAGAGCGCGGATTTGAAAAAATGGGCGTCAGAAAAAGCATCACTATGCTAAAAAGGTCTGATATAATTCTCTTAGTACTAGATGTATCAGAGCCCTTTGGTTCCCAAGATAAGCATTTGGCGAGCCTGATAGAAGAATCTAATAAAGGACTCATTATTATCGCCAATAAAATAGACCTTATAAAAGAAGAAGATTGGCACAGCGAATATTCACTTAAGATAAAAAAATATTTTCCCTTTTTGGCTTGGGCGCCGGTTGTCTTCACGTCAGCGGAAACCGGAGAAAAAGTAGGGCGCATTTATGATGTGATTTTGGAAGTTAAAAACAACAGAGAAAAAATAATAGATACCAAGCGTTTGGAAAAATTTATAAAAGAAACTGCCCGAGCACACAAGCCGTTAAAGGCAATGGGCGTGCATCATCCATATATATTCGGTATAAAACAGTCGGGAACAAAACCACCGAGATTTACAATCTTTATAAAAGAAAAAACATCCCTCCACGATTCATACCTAAAATTTTTATCAAAAAAAATACGCGAAGAATTTGGTTTTGAAGGCGTGCCGATAAAAATGGAAGTAAAAAATGTTAAAGTATAAATTATGAGTTACAAACTTTTAGTCGGACTTGGAAACCCGGGTAGAAAATATGAAAAAACACGGCATAACGCCGGCTTTTTGGCAGTTGATTTTTTGCGCAAAAAACTTGATGCGCCCGCCTTCAAATTAAATAAAAAATTAAAAGCGGAGATATCTGAAACAAAATCCGGAAAAGAAAAAATAATTCTGGCAAAGCCCACGACCTTTATGAACAATTCCGGAGAAGCCCTTGCATCTGTCGCAAAATTTTATAAAATTAAAACTGAAAACATAATTGTTTTTCATGACGATATGGATATAGCGTTTGGAGATGTCCGCGAAGTATTCGCCCGCGGAAGCGCCGGACACAACGGTGTCCAATCAATCATAGATATCTTGGGCACAAAAGATTTTAACCGCGTGCGCATTGGTGTCGGTAGACCCGAAAAAACCCCACCCGAATCATATGTTCTGCAAAAATTCAAACCAAAAGAAATTGAAGAAATAAAAGAAGCTATAAAAAAAATACATCCCCTCTCTTAAGGGGATGTTTCATAATACGCTTTCGTGACGAGATTTCAGAATTTTAAGATAAAATTGTTGAATAAGTTTTGCGGTTTATCTATAAGTTAAGCCAAAAAACTTTGAGACGATTTTAGCCAAAATTCTGAAATTGCAGTAGAAATGGTGTTTTGGGACAACTCCACAAGGGGATTTTAAAAATCCAACACAACTTTTCACCGGAGTGAAAATAAAGAAATAATAAAAATATTGACACATAAATGAAATAATATACAGATTGAATATGGCTTCAATATCTTGCCCTTTATTCCTCCAAGCTTACAATAAATCATCCCAAACAAAATACCCTCTACGCCTTGCACCCAAAGCCTTCTCACTCCAGGATGAAGTATTCCAAACAAAATACCAGAGATAAAAATAAGACCAATAAAAGTTGCTTGCCTAAGCCTCTTCTTAAAAAAAAGATGCGCAAGATAAAAAGGCGTAAATCTAAATGCGGCCTCTTCAACGATACTGCAACACAGTAACACAAAAAGCATTCTAAAACCTATAAATTTTATATTTATTATTCTAATAGAATACAAAACAAAATATAGGTATACCTGCAAACCGATAAACCAAAAAAATAAAAAAGGCAAAATCTTTTTCCAGCCATTTTTTTCTTTCTCCAGATAATGCCACAGCGCAGTCATCTTTTTCTCCATTTTAAAGGTGCGAATATATATCTATCTCATCATAAAAAATAAGCCCTGTCAAAGGGCTTTATAATTCTCTATGAACTTTCCAAAATTCTTCCAAATATTTTTTCGCGTAACAATCCGAGTGGAAGTAATCAATGGCCCGCAAAATATATTGTCCGCTTAACATTACCGCAGAGTTCCAGCCGTCTTCCACATCATTCAAACAGCAAGCGCTGACGCCATTAATTTCAATCGGCTTACCCTTCCCTTTAAAACATTCATCATTAAAAAAATTCCATCTAGCAACTTCATTGGTTGTATATTCCAATATTTCCAAAGAAGAAAAATCAACCGATAAACGGTCTCTACCTTCTCTTGAAGGACCGTTCAAAATATATGCTTTACCATAGTTATTTTCTTCGGATGGATTTTTTACTATCACGCCTCCCGACCATGTTAATCTTTCGGCAGTCATTTCTAAAATAGGTTTGACCTTCGAAGAATCCAAAACTGACACCACATCACTCTTACATCCGGCGCCAATAAACAAGAAAACAAAAAAACAAGAAAACAAAAAAACAATTTTAGACATATTAAAATAATTTTATCCCGTTTACAATCCCCAGGTCTAAAGCGGTAACAACAAGAGATGCGATTAAGATTCCCAAAAAAATAAAAAATATCGCCCGTTTTTTTGGAATGCCAAAAAGATACGCCGCCGCCGAACCGGTCCATGCGCCCGTAACAGGAAGCGGAATAGCAACAAAAAGCACCAGCGTCAACTCTCCCCATTTCAAATATTTTCCTTCAAACCTATGTCTGGTGCGATGAAAAAGCCAATCAAAAAATTTGTTAAAAAACGGATAGCGGCGGAAAAACTTTTCTATCGGTCCCAAAAGATAAATAACAAAAGGAACCGGTAAAAAATTTCCGATCCAAGCCAGCAATAATGTTTTTATAACACTGAAATGAAATATCTCCAAAGCCAGCGGAATCGCTCCACGAAGTTCGGATATTGGCGCCGCCGCCACAAGAATTGTCGTTAGTTCATTTATCATATCTTCCAAATATAATTATTAAATGCCCAATTAACCAGTTTCTTTGCTTCTTCAAACCGCGTGCCTTTGTCCGCACTCCCCAAAAGAACAACGATAATATTTCTCCCTTCATTGCTCCGCGCTTTCAATACAAAATTATAATCGCTCTCTTCAATATATCCCGTTTTTCCGCCTACCACCTGGAATAAGGAATTTTTTTCCGATAAAAGCCAATCCGTACTTTGGACATTTCTTGCGACGCTTTTTCCAATAGGTATAAAAGAATATGATTCTTTTTGAGTTATAGAGGCCAAAATAGGATTTTTAAAAACTTCCCGCGCCAAGATAAAAATGTCCGAAGCAACAGAAATATTTTTAAAATCAAGCCCGGTCGGTTCTTTGAAGCGGGTATTATACATACCCAACGCCTCGGCTTTTTTATTCATCAAGGCAATAAAATCTTCTTCCGTTTTTCCTGTGCTTCTCACAAGCGTCGCCATAGCGGAATTGGAAGATGCGATAAGCCCGGCATTGAGCAAATCTTTTGCCTTCACCTGTTCACCGGCAATAAAATAAGCAATCCCCCCTTCTCTATAATCCTCGCTTTTTATTTCTATTGTTTTTTCTAAATTGCCGTCAACCTCCCACCAGATAAGCGCTGTCATCAACTTGGTTAAACTGGCAAGTGATTTTTTATCATACGAATCTTTTTCAAACAAAATCCTGCCGGTTTCTTCATCGGCAACAATAGCTCCACCAGCTGTAATATCATTTGCATTAAAATTTGGAACTCCACGCAACCTATATGGAAAGCTCGTTGGCTTTGCTAGGGCAAGATGATATGGAAATTTGTAAGACTCGCCCGCGCTCACCTTGCTGATTATATTTCCAACATTAAAATTAGCACCAAAAGAGCTATATAATAATAGTAGGCCGGTGATTGTAATAATAATAGATTCCATAAAATTTATAAGGTAAATACTAATACGAATCTACCAGTCGCGAATGATCACGAATCTTGCAGAGAGAATTCGTATGCATTCGTGAAAATAGATTCGCATGTGGAGTTACATTATTATTCTTCTACCCTATTCAACAACTCCTCCAGATTTTTATCCTTATTCAATTTTTCATAATCTGGCAAATCGTTGACATTGGTAATCCCTAAAAATTTTAAAAACTCATGAGTAATAATATATTTTTCCAATCCAAGATCTGTCTTTACTTCAATAAGTCCTCTTATCATAAGGTTTCTCAAAATCAAACTGCAATTAACGCCCCTTATCTGCTCTAATTCGGTTTTGGAAATCGGCCCACGGTAAGCAATAATTGTTAGTGCCTCAAGCTGTGGCCGGGTCAGTTCGCCAATTACTTCCTGATTCAAAAATTCTTCAATTAATTTAGAATTATCCGGATTGGTAATTATCTGATATTTATCCGCTGTTACGGCAATCTGCACTCCGCGGTTTTCATTCTTGTATTCTTTTTGCAGTTCCAAAACCGCCTTCTCCGCTTCTTCCTGTTTCACTCCTAAAAGTTTAACGATTTTTTGAATCGCAAAAGGAGCACCGGAAACAAATAATAAACTTTCTATTTTTGATTTTATATTCATACCCCGTATAGTTGCTTCCAGCGCTAAACGCTATAAAAATATAGTTAGCGTTGGATATATTAATAAATTAGTCTAAAAACTTTGTTATTCTTTTTTTACTGAGGCGTTTAGTATCATGCGGCTTATCAGCTCTATTATTTAATTTGTTTTGCCCTTCTATAACCACTTCTTTATAGAGCCTATCTTGCATTAATGAGATAAGCCGTACTGGAAGCAGTTATACGGGGCATATACTACTTTTTACTTATTTCTATCTCTTTGAATAGCTCCTCCTGCGATACATTTATAATTTTCTGTTTTATTAATTCCAATAAAGCCAAAAAGCTCACAACCACCTCTGTTTTATTTTTTGCCTTTCCAACAAATTCCCTAAAACCAAGTTTTGCCTTTTTGCCTATCATTCTTTTCAAATCATCTATTTTTTGCCTTATGGATACGACTTGCTGTTTTATTTCTTTTCCTTTTTTTATCAATGGCTCAATCCTATTCAAAATTTCCATAAAAATTCTCCGCAATTCCGACGCTTTCAATTTTTTTGGAGGATAAAATCCTACCGGCAAAACCGCTCTTTCACGCGAAAACAAATATCTCCCATTTTTTATCAAAGAATCTATTTTTTGCGAGGCCTCAACAAACTCTTTATAAAGCTTTAGCTGTTCTTCCAAAGAAGTGGCGTCTTCATCCGCCTCGTCCCAAACAAGATATGGCAATAAAGATTTTGATTTTATATATAAAAGTTTTGATGCAATCAATAAAAAATCCGCCAGTTCGCCTGCGGGTATGTGATCTTGATGCTCAACGTAATCAATATATTCATCTGCGATTTTGGCAAGCGAAATCTGGTTTATATCCAGGTCCTCCTTTTCTATAAGCTGTAATAAAAGATCCAAAGGACCTTCAAACTGCTCCAATTTTATATTATACATATCTATTTACGGATTAACTCCCCCTTATCTCTTTTTCCTCTTGATCGCTGGAATTTTGCTAATATTCACTTTAACCGGAGATTTCTTTTCAATCTTTTTAACCACTTTCTTAACTTTTTTGGCAACTTTTTTTCCAGCTTTTGTTTTCATCGCTTTCTTATAAACTTTCTTAGCAGTTTTTTTTGCCTTTTGTCCGGCCTTAGAAGATGATGCTTTTTTTACGGCTTTTCTAACTTGTCCGCCTGCTTTTTTTATTTGCTTAACCACTTTTTTAACTTTTTTCGGCGCAGATTTAACTGCTTTTTTACCTGCTTTAACAACAAGCTTTCCAAATTCTCCAACTCTCGCGTTTTCCAGTTTATGCAAATCTTTTGTCTTCATTCTCAAGCTTTCTGTAAAACTTCCGGCATTTATAATCGCTTCCTTAGATTTTAGAAGCGCCTTATCCAACAAAAGCTCTACTTTATGTATACCGGTAAAAGGATGAAGCGCGCCAAGCTTTGTGTTTAATAATTTTTTAACATGCTTTTCACTTGCCAGCTCAACTTTTTTTGCTTTTAATTCTTTTTTAATTTTACCAAGATCCAAATGATAGTGGCCCGGAACCAAAACCAAATATGGCTTTCCGTCTACTTTTACGAGAAGCGATTTGCCGATATTATTAAGCTTCTCATTCATTGTTTTTGCCAAGTCATAAGCGGTATAGACCTTTTTGTGGCCTTCTACGTGCACTTCAATATCGTTCTTTTTCAAATAATTAAGAATCGTTTTTGGGATAGACATATTAATTACGAATTACTAATTACTAATTACGAATAAAGGATGCTTCCTAATTCGTAAATTCTAATTAATTATTCTTGTTATTATTACATATATTATATAATAATATGTAGCTTTGGTCAAAATTTTTGCGGCAATCCCATCAAAACAGCCCCGTAAACTAACTCACATCCAGCCAAACACGCGCAAGGCGCAAAATTTCATAAGAATATTTTTCACCCAACAGCTCGTAAACAGAGCGGAGTCGGCCATCTTCAGAGGACTTAAAGGCGATTCTTATCTTTTCAAAATCATCATGCGCCGGCTTAAGATAATCTATATCAATTTTCTCGCCTTCTTTAAGCAATTTTTCAATGTGTCCTATAACCGTATCTTTCACAAGGCCACGCAGAACGGCAATTTTCTCCAACGGCATCTTTTGCGCTATGAGCTTTTTTGTCTTTTGATGGGTTGGCTCGCGCAGAATGCGTTCGGTATGCTTAAAATAATCCTTATCCCCGATTTCAAAATCAATCTCCGGCGGCATAATCAATTTAAAAAACTCTTTCTGCTTTTTATTTATTTCCAAGGGTTCCATTTGCCCCAATTCGCTCTCCGCTCCCTCCGACATCCGTATAAATTCGCTATCAATCTCTGTAATTTCCGGATTAACCCGCAAAGCGACCTCATTAATTCCCAATAATTTAATTCCATCAAGCGACCTTACTCTTGAAAGCGCCACATACCCCATCCCATATTCAAACGACTTGCTCAAATCAATCTGCGCCGCATCCAAACTCATCCCTTGGCTCTTATGCACGGTAATCGCCCAAGCGAGCCGAAGCGGAACCTGGCTAATTCTGGCTTCTGCGTTGCCATTTTCTTCAACTATCCAGCTCTCGGGAGTTGCAAGAATCGTTTTTCCGGAATTCGTTTTTACAATCGGACAATTATTTTCATCAAAATCCGCAATTATTCCCAACGTTCCGTTTACATACCCTTTTTCAAAATTATTTTTTACAAACATCACCACAGCTCCTTTTTTCAAAACAAGATTTTCCGGCGCAAGACAGCTCTTTTTAAGCGCTTCTATCAAAAACGATTTGCCCATAGAATACATCTCATATTTTTTCGCCTTTTGCTGGATTTTTTTAAGTTCAAAATCATTAATCGCGTCAACATCAGCATTGTGAGTATAAAGTTTTGTTAAAGCAATATTTTTGGCAAGCGGATTATTCATCCTTTCCATAAGGGCGGCTATGTCATCCTCGTCAACTTCGTTTTTCCTTATATTATTCAACAGCTGTAAAAATTTTCCATCTCCCTGCCTATGCTGTTCATCCAAATAACAAATTCTGATTCCCATCTCCTGCCACGCCTTTGACTTATTTACAAAACTCACTTCTTCGCCACCCTTTTTAACAGGCGGAAGCTGAAAAAAATCTCCGCACAAAATAATTTGCAAACCCCCAAACGGCAGATCGCTACTTCGAAATTCTTTACAAATTTTATCAATCATATCCAGCTGGCGCGCGCGCAACATCGAAACCTCGTCAATAATAAGAACACTGGTTTTTTCAATCCTTTTGCGAAGTTTAGAATTTTTGCGCAACGAACGCACATCGGCCGGCGCCAAGTTCTCTTTAATTCCAATGCCAGACCAAGAATGAATTGTTCTGCCATTCATGTGCGTGGCCGCAATTCCGGTTGAAGCGGTAATGCCGACCCCCACTCCCCTGTCTTTTAAAAAACTAATATAGCTATTCAATAGATAGGTCTTGCCACTTCCGGCGGCACCGGTTAGATAAATATTGTATCCCATTTTCAAAATATCAAGCGCGTCTTTTTGTGTCATATAATTTTAATTTTTAAAATTTTTATAGAATTTATATTTTCCTAATTTTAAACAATATTTTATATTGTTGACAAATATCATTTCTTTATGTTATAATTAAAGTACAAATGGCTTCGGCCTCCGAGACCCCCGACTTTGTCGGGGGATCGTTTTTGTAAGAATCTTTTTATTTTTTCTTTAACAACCCTAAACTCTCCTTCTGGAATAGTCCTTAATTTCCTTAATAACCTTTGACTGCTAATTAATCGCAATTGTGATAAAATTATTGAATATTTCTCACGTTCATACTCTGTTCGTACATAAAATTTTCCAGTTTTATCCTTACTAGTTATTGGTAACACCCATAACACCTCGCCATTAAAAACTTTTATCATAAGAACCGGCCTCTCAAAATTTTCATTTTTACCATCTCGTTCATATCCTATATTCTGTCCCAAGCTTGCCCACCATATTTCTCTTTCTTTAAAATATAATTCCCGCTTCTCCTTAAAATGAATCTTTATTTTCAGCCTAGTCCAATCTATAAAATTTTTTGCTATTTCTTTATCCGCATCCATAAAATTATTTAAAATTTTTTATCACCTGATCCACTCTTCCATTTATAATAAACTTGTCATCAGGATGGATAAAAATCGGCGGGTAGTCCTGCGTAGATTCGGACAATAGGACAATTTGATTATTCTTGCGGTCGGCTTTATATTTTTTTATATTTCCCACATCATCAATTATAGAAAGAACATAGTCCCCGTCTTTGGGCGCGCCCGCTTCGCTGTTTATAATCACATAATCCCCTTCTTCAATATTTTTGCCGCCGATGTTCGCCCTGTTCATAGAATTGCCAATTGCTTTTATTACAAAAAGTCCGCGTCGGTTACTTACCAAGCGCTCTGAAATTTTTAAAAATCCCTCAATATTCTGGTCGGCAAAAATTGTCGCGCTTCCGCAATTTGCCGAACCAACTATTGGAATAGACAAAATCCCGGCGGTCTGAACCATCCCGAGTTTTACAACCTCTATTTTGCCGCTTTGCTTATCACGCCTAAGCAAATTTTTTCTGTAGAGCTGGGTTAAATGGTGGCTTATTTTTTGCGGATGTGGCTCACCGACAAGTTCACCAATCTGCCTTAGTGTATATGGACTCAAATCCTTTTCATGCGCAAGGTTTAAAATTTTGTGTTGAATGACATGCATATAATTATAGTAGGTTAATTATTTTATTAGTTAATTAGTTTGAATTATGAGGTCTTCTTTTTCCTCCCTCCGTACTCGGGGGGAGGTTAGGTGGGGGGTCTTCATTTTTTATTTTTTCCAAATCCCCCCCTCTAACTCCCCCCTGAGTACAGAGGGGAGAACCTAAAGAAAAAATAATCCATTCAGTTAATTAGTTGATTAGTTTATTCATCTTCTTTTTCTCCGGCAGGAAGTTTTTGCCAAAAACAACTTTTTTACCAGTTTTCTGGGCATTTAATCCATTGCCAGAATTGGCAATGGGATTGATTGAATAAGCCGAAAAATGGTTTCCACGTCCGCGACGTCCGTTTCTCTCATTTTCCCGTCTAAGGCAAGCATTTTCAAAGCGTTACATTTTGTAACGGTTTCATTACTGCCCTCGTATTTATTAATTAATTTTAATATTTTTAAAAAATATCCACAGCTACTCATTATATTTTAATTATACAACAATTTAAATTTTCTTGTCAAATCGTCCTTAAAACTTGACAAGCCAAACAAACCTGCACGCAAAAAATGAGCAATGCCCGCCCCTCTTCTGTCATTACGAACCCTGCTGTGTCCTTCGTTTTATCATCCATAGCCCTGGCGACGGATGAAGCTTTGCGAAAAAGGATAATCAGGGCACGGCAATCTCGCGGCAATCTCATCCCCACCTTAAAACAAAAATGAACATACATATGTATGTTCATCTCCGCGCGAATTGGTAGGGAGCTTAGCTCCCTACAGTTAAGATAATAGTAGGGCTTCGGGAGCCCTACAGTAAAGTTATATAGGATTAGAGGTTTTTTATGGCTTTGGGGAGGCCCCAGAGAATTATTGCCACTCCGGAAAATGCCACAAAAAGTCCGGGGATGATGCTGGTGATATAAAGTTTTAGACCTTGAAATTCTAAAATCACTTCCCATTTTCCCTGAACGCCGGAATAGATGAGGGATACACCCTCATAAACAAAAAATCCAGCCAATGCGCAAAAAATAAAAACTATTGCAATCCGCACAAACCCGCACCCCGATTTTTTTATTGAACCCGCCATATTTAAAAAATTAATTATATTTTTACAACTCTACTTCTTATTTTTTATAATATTTTACTACAGTATGCGCATTTTTTAGCTTCTTTGGGTACCCACTTGGCGCAATCGGGACATTTTTTCATTTTTGATTCACGCTTTTTATTATCTATAAATACTTCTAGTCTCCGACTAAATATTTTAAACAATATAAAAATGCCTATAACGATCCAGATTGGCCAGAATATTTTATTGATACCCCAAAACCAAGGCCATATTTCTTTTGCCATTTCCCACGCACTAGGCAATTCTATTAATGACGCCATATTAAAAAAAATTGATTATACCTATATCTTATCATTATATATCTTTTTCCTCAAAAAAAATAAACACACCACAGTGTATTTATTGGAAATTAAAAAAATCCAACCACACAAACCGGAAAAATTATACTGTTAAGATATAGCTATTTATAGTATTGGTGAAATGTATCTATTACTTCTTTTATATCCCTACGTATAACTGGAATAATCCACCCTTTTTTACCATCTTTTTCTAATACTAATCGCAGAAGACTTGGATGCGCCACCTGTATACTTGCTTTTTCTTTTACTTCTTTTAACATATCTGTTTCGACAGGTCTTATATCTTTCCACTTTATATTTTCAGATAATAAATCT
>JAHINX010000030.1 GCA_018895765.1 Patescibacteria group bacterium | reverse complement strand
AATAGGCAAAGCTAAAAGCTGATAACGAGAAAATTTTTCTTTTAAAAAAACTACAGCCAAAATCCCCACCCAGATAAATAATGTTTTGTGGATTAGAGCCGCGTTGCCGGATGAAATCATTGTTAACCCCTTAAAAAACATTAAAAATGGGATAGCACCTCCGATAAGCCCTATTAATAATAGATAGGACCATTGTTTTATATCCATCTTTTTTAATTGTTTTAAAAATCTTGGCATAAAAATTATTGCCAAAAATAAAATTGCGACCGGAGCATTTTTTAAGAACGTAAAAATATACGGATCTCCAACTGCCGCGCTGGCAAATTTATTAAAAAACACAGCAAAGCCACTAATGAGAGCCGTGCATAATGCAAGTAATATACCTTTATTTTTCATACGAATTTAGGAAACGAATTACGAATCAGATACGAATATACGAATATTATATTATTTATTCGCAATTCGTATATTCGTAAAATATTCGTAATTAGTATCCCGAATTATTATATAATCTATTTATCTCCTCCGCCTCTTCTTGCGTTATTTTTTTTATGGCAAGATTAGCGTGGAGCAAAACCCAGTCGCCTATCCGTATATCCGGAATCAAAGAAATTTTAACGTCAAAATCTTTATCTTTTACTTTTGCGTAATTATCCCTTAACTGTATAATTTGGGCCGGCATCGTTAAACACATAAAATTAAAAATTAGATGATAAAAATTATTTTTAGCGACTTGTGGCCGCGGACTCGTTAAGTAAATAATTACGAGTAGCCGAAATTTATAGATGTTTGAGCCCGAGCGAGCGAGGGCGAGTTCTATAAATTTCGGGTGATTTCACTGCGAGCAATTATTTATAGAGTCCGCAACAGGAGCGAAAAATAATTTTTGTCGGCTAACTATAATTGCACACCTGCCATCTGCAGCATTTCCAGTGTAAAAACAGGGCCGTCTTTGCAAACATAATATGGACCGATTGCGCAATGCTGACAAACGCCAAGCCCACAGTGCATTCTGCGTTCCATTAATAGATAAGTCGCTTCTGGTTTTATTTTATCGCCTAAACCCTGAATGCAAAATCTATACATAATTGGCGGACCGCACATTATAACTGAAGCTGGCGAAACAATTTCGATTTTTTTAAACAAATCCGTTATCATCCCTTTGTGATACTTACTTTTTTTAGGCCTGCCCTTCGAAGCTTTAGCGGAGAAGGGCGGTGCTTCTAACGCAATCTGCACATCAACATATTTTTTCCATTCTTTTTGTTCTTCTTTAAATAAAATATTTTCTTCCGCGCGCGCGCCATAAAGAAGTTGAACTTTTCTATCTTTATATAAACCCTTTTCAATAATATATTTTATAATTGGACGAACAGTTACAAAACCGCACCCACCTCCTAAAAATAAAATATTTTTTGGTTCTAAATCTTCCAACGCCTTGAACCCATTTCCAAGCGGTCCGCGAACCGTTACCTCATCACCCTTTTTTAATCCAGCAAGCTTTTCTGATAAACTCCCAACTTGGCGAATACAAAATTGAAACTCTTTGCTGTTTAAAGGTGATGAACAAATATCAAAAGGCGCTTCTCCCCATCCTGGATATCCAACCATTGCAAATTGTCCGGCATGAAAATTAAACCGCGAGCCGTCTTTCATCCGCAAAGTTAAAACCGCGCTGTTATCAGCTTCATTGTAAGAGTCCATTACTTTCGCAATTTTTGGAAGATAGACATTTTGCATAATCAAAAATTATCTCTTTTTATTTTTCACTTCTTTAAGTAATTTTACTATATTCTTTTCTATATCAATCCCAACCGGACAAACAGCTGTGCACCTTCCGCAATCCGTGCATCCGGGAAGCCCGTACTCATGCGGAATGCGAACAAACTTGTGGTAATACCAAAAAAATATTTTATCTTTTGGATTATTCAAAAACTTATGCCCTCCGGCAATACGTGTAAAATCATCATAAAAACAATTCCCTGAACAACGCTCTGCTTTTTTCTCCGGACCTAGAACTGACTCAATATCAAAACAAAAACACGTTGGACAAGCGATCGTACATTTACCACAAGCAAGACAAATCTTTCCAAGCTCCTCCCATAATTTACTGTCTTTTGAAGTTTCCACCACCTTTTTAATTGCCAAAACTTTTTTATCCTCTTTACGCGGATTATAATCTATTTTTTTATACTTTAATCCACATTTTTTTAAAATTTTCTCACCCTTATAAGATTGCGCATAAAATTTAGTGCCCTCAATAAAAACATCAAAAACAATATTCTCCAAAATCTTTTCATCAATTGTAAAAAAAATGGTTTTATAATTTTTTGCAGGAATTGATGAGTACCCAACAGCTAATAAGTTTTTACGATTATTTTGATAATACACATCATTTTGAAAAACTCTATCATATAACTCCAAAGCTTTGAGGTCAAAAACGCTCATCCCAAAAAATGCTTGTTTTTTTGTTTTTAAGAATTCTTCTTTTAGTTTGTTGTCTTTATATTTATATAATACTTCGCGAATCGGCATTAAATGATATTTATATGGACGGGCAGATACTTTTTCTAATAATTTTAAATCGGGAACTTCTTGCAACTCTAAAATATCGGATTCGTCATCCTGAATTTCTGGACCATAAATATTATATTTTTCTGCTTTTAAACAGTTAAAAAATTTAATGATCATATCGCTTGTCATATATACTTAGTATATCATAAAAAACCTCCCTGTAATAGGGAGGTTTTGCTTAGTTTTTCTGTTGTTTTTGTAGCGAGCCCGATTGCTCGGTCTGCCCCTTTTGTTCTTGTGTTTGTTCTTCTACTTTTTGCTGTACCTGTATTTGAGTTGAATCGCCTTGATTTTGAACTTGCGCGGAATTTTGCGTCTGGGTTTGTATCTGATTTAATGACTTTGCTTCTTTTAGCACTCGCCCTTCCTGAACTTTTTGAAGCGCTTCGATTCTTGTTTGATATTGATTCTCCACTCTCTGTTTTGCCGCGGTATCCAGCTGTCCGATTTTCCCTTCAAATTTTTCCTGGGAAGCCTCTATAACTTTCTCTATTGCGCCCTTAGCCTCTTCCGGAACATTTTCTATAACTTTTTCTAAAACTTCTTGATGACGCAAATATCTTTCCGTGACTTTTTCCTTTAATTGTTCTATCCGATCTTCTGCGATTTCTTTTTTATCTTCCGCCTTTTGCAGGCGGGCTTCAAATTTTACTTGATATTCATCCTTAATTTGCAAAGCTTTTTGAATTAACTCCTCTTTTCTTTCCCTAACTCTTTCTCTTGTGTCTTGCGAGATTTCGTCTGCTTCCGCGATTCTTTCATCTGCATAGCGTATCATTTTCTCAATTTTTTGCTCTACTTTAAATGTTAATAAAATATCCAATTTTTCCGCCCATTGCTCTAAAAAATATAATGGGTGAGCTGGTGTCCAGCCGGCATCCGGCAAAGATTCTTCTGAACTTATTGTGACATTTTGCGCTAAAGCCGGCAAAGCCAAAAAACAAAGCACAAGCGAAAAAACAAATATTTTTGTTTTCATAATTATTATAATTAAATTATTATATTTTAATTATAACACAAAAAGAAAAACCCGCTGAAATTAATCAACGGGTTTGTTGTTGGGTGGGATAGCTACTTTGCGCGCATTCGTTCCAAAACGGTTTGCGCGCGACGGAGCTCTGGGTAAGTGATAGAGCTCCAGTAGACAGTCAGGTGGGCTTTGGCGCTTCCTCTTGCGCCGAGTTGCGGGTTGGCGATGAGCTCTGCCATGCCTTGCACATAACCGCAGAGAGATGAACCAGATAGAGCTTCTAGCCGGATTCGTGGCTTCGGCAAAGATTCGCTCGCGAGGATTTCTTCTGTCGCCTCGCGCATCACACGTGCTTGAGACTTACAATCCAATCCCATCTGCGCCACGCGGATGTTCAGGGAAATGCTTGCCGGCATCCCAATCTCGGAAACCGGATTCACGACGAGAGGAAGCTCGGTTGCGAGGCGGCTGTTACCAGCGCCAGCGCAGCCGAAGAGTCCGAGGGCTACCAAGAGCCAGAGATGCGCGAGAAGAAAAAGCGTCGCGCCCTTCTTCAGATCCTCATAGAACTCGCTCGTTCGACGGTGCCTGTTTTCGTTCCATCCTTGATTGTACGTGGTCATCTCTCTCTCCTTGTTATGCGGGTTTATCAGTAATTGATTTACTAACGGTAAAACGAACTTAAACAAGTATAGCACATTCCTAATGATTTGTCAAGTCTTTTTCATAAAAATTAGCTTATTTTAGATAAAAAAGCACGGTCTTAACCATGCTTATGTAGCTTTTTTGCCTATTAACTTGAATATAACCAAAAAAATAGTCAAACCAAGCACAAGCCCTCCAAATATATCTACAATTGCGTGCTGTTTTACTGTTAAAGTAGAAACGGAGATCAAAACAGCGATAATGATGCCTAGAATCCTAAACCTCGGAGAAAAACGCCAATTAACAAGCCCAATATAAGAAACAGAGCTTACGTGAAGCGAGGGAAAAAGATTATTAGGACCATCGATTAGATAAATGGCGCGGAATAAAACACCTAACAACCCAATCTGCGGAGTGGCTTCATCCGGACGGGGCATTGTTGTCGGAAACATAAAAAATATGGCGACAGAAACAAGGATAATCAGCCAATACCCGGAAACAACCTTAAGAAAGTCTTCGTATCTGGAAACGGTTAAGATAACTGACGCGAGATATGGGAAAACCAAATAATAAACCAAAATCGTCCATGGAATAAAAGGGATGTTTTTTTCAAATTTAAACTGAATATCAAACGCCCCTATTATTCTACCCCAACTATTCGCCAAGAGATAGAGTCCTCCACCAATAACCGCAAATACTATACACCAAAATATTCTTTTTCCAAGCCCTTCCGGTTTTTTCAAAGTGCGTCCTCCTTGTTAGCTATAAATATTTTTACTGGAAAAATTGTTTTTTGTCAATAACCTCAGGGCAAACCCTGAGCATTATTCTTCTCTGTTACGTTCGGCTCGGAAATGAAAAAGCCGCAGGGTATGCGGCAAAGCTTCTTATCTTTCGTTAAGCCATAAACTAAATTCGCTATTTAGATCCTTAAGCTTAAGGCTGACGTAGCTAACAAAAGAAAACCTACTTAATCTGTTTTTGTCCATAAATGTTTCCATATCGCGATCCCCTATGTTTGTAGCCCACATATGTGGAAAAATCTGACCGATCGGCAAAACCATATGGTTCAAAACTTCTGCTTCCCCTATCACAAACTCCATTCTCCCTTCTTTATTTACTAATATCAAACGGACTCTCTGATAAGCTAAGGGCCTTGGTACCTCGTCCGTGTCTCTATAAATTACCGACAAATTTTTTTCTTCTGCTATTTGAGAAAGATAAAAATCATTCCAATCGGATATATACATTGCTGGAAGCATTTCTCCTCCTTCTGAAGAACGATTATTACTCTATCATAAAGCTAAAAATTAGTCAAGACGCCCTAAAAATACCCTCAAACTAATACAGAATAAATGTTTAGTTCTTCTAACTAATCCCCTCTAAAAGATTAGTACCGGTCATCTCCGGCGCCATCGGAAGGCCGGCTGTTTTTAAAATAGTTGGCGTTACATCAGACAGAAGCCCTGTTGGCGCAAGAAGCGAAAGGTCGCCATTATTTATTTCTTGCATTGGCTTTCCGATCCAATCTTTTCTAACTGTGATAAATGGCACTGGATAGATGCTATGTTCTTTGTCAATTTTTCCAGTATTTATTTTTACAAGCTCTTCGGCATTTCCATGATCTCCGACAATAAAAACCGCACCACCATAATTTACTGTTGCGTTTACGACACGCGCCAGGCATTTATCCAAAAATTCAACCGCCCTTACACTCGCTTCCAGATTCCCCGTATGAGCCACCATATCCGGATTGGCATAATTTATAAAAATAAAATCATGCTTTCCGTCTTTAATTGCTTTTACAACATTGTCTGTAATTTCTATTGATGACATTGCTGGCGATTGGTCATAGCTTGAAACTGCGGGAGAGGGTATTAGAATTCTATCCTCGCCTGAAAATTTTTTCTCTATCATGCCATTTATAAAAAAAGTAATATGGGCATATTTTTCCGTCTCGGCAATATGAAGTTGACGGAGTCCGCTGTCGCTTATAATTTTTGCCAAAGGATTTTTTACAATAATTGGAGAAAAGAGAACTTTAACCGGCAATCCTTTTTCATATTCCGCCATTGTTATAAATTCCAGTCCGCCCAAAAACTGTCTGCCGAATTTATTAAAGTCGGGCAAAACAAAAGCCCCTGTCAGCTGTCTAGCCCGGTCTGCGCGGAAATTAAAAAATATTACCGCATCCTCCGCGCTTATCGTAGCAAGAGGTTGATTGTCTTTTCCTGTAATCACCGTCGGATTAAATTCTTCATCAAAAATCTGCCCCTTGTATGATTCATTAATCGCGCGCAACGGATCTTTATATGATTTTTCTGCAACCCCTTTTACTATTAAATTATATGCCGCTTCTGTTTTTTTCCAGTCCTTATTTCTATCCATAGCGATTTTTCTTCCGCAAAGAGTAGCAATTTTCCCCACTTTCAATTCATTGCAATATTTAATCACTTGAGAAGCAAAACCCTTACCGCTGTCTTTGTCAGCATCACGTCCATCTAAAAATAAATGCAAAAAAACATTTTTCAAATCTTTCTCTTTGCAAAAGTCCAATATCGCTTCAAGATGCCTGAGGTGAGCATGCACGCCTCCATTTCCCAAAAGACCCATTATATGAAATTTTGAATTATTATTTTTTACTTTTTCCGCGGCCTTCAAAAGATATTCATGATTTTTAAAACTTCCATCCTCTATTGATTTATCAATTCTCGGCAAACTCTGATAAATCAAAACACCGGAACCTATGTTCATATGGCCCACCTCAGAGTTCCCAACTTCGCCTTGTGGAAGTCCAACATTCAGACTTGCCGCTTCCAAAAGCATGGTCGGAGAATATCTCACCATCTTATCGAAATAT
Organism: Patescibacteria group bacterium; assembly: GCA_018895765.1. Classification (GTDB taxonomy): domain Bacteria; phylum Patescibacteriota; class Patescibacteriia. The sequence continues at coordinate 18,350 of JAHINX010000030.1, read as the reverse complement.
GGCGTCTTTGCCATTGAGATGGCATTACTGGATGAAGGGCTAGTAATGCCAAACCCATCTAAAATGATGAGAACTATTGGTTTACTTTTTAATGACATAAAAAATTAAGCAAGCTGATCGTCTCCTAATTCATTATCTTCCTTTTTATTTTTTAAAAAATCATCAAACATTTCTTTTATTTTGCCGTCCAATTCTTTCAACCCCTCGGCATATTGCGATTTCTTATACGCATCATCCGCCTTCTCATACCAAACGGCATGCATATTGCGGTCATAGACAATCCTTGTAAGTTCTGGCAAAAGCTTTATTTTTTCATCAGGATCATTAATCCCATATTCGGAGAAATATTGTTCAATTGATTTTTGTTCTATCTCTGACATAGTAAAAAAATAATTATTAATTATATATTAAGTATATTTTATTATCGGTTGTTTTGCAACCAAAAAAATACTCCTTTTAGGAGCATTTTTTTATTTGCTTTTAATTATTGTCTGCTGGCAGTTGCGGAATTTTTTTCATTATTCCGAATGGGGCAGGTCCCTTGCCGGGCCCTTTGCCAGCCGGGATGTTTTCGCCTTTCGGGAACATAGTCTTTCCTGTTGAAATCATTTTTGCAAGTTGAGATAGACGATGAGCGTCCTGAAACTTTATAAACGCTTCTCCGTACTTTCCTTCACTCAATTTTTCTTTTCCATTATCATAAGCGCCTTTTGCTTCATCAAGTTTAATTTTCGCATCATCAATATCTTCTTGAGCTAATCTTGTTTGATTATCGCTTATATACTTTTCAACTTCTGCGATTTTATTTTCCGCAGCCTTCATTACTCCCTCTACCGCTTCTTTTGATATTTTATTATCAACTTTTATCCGACTTTCCAGCTCTACTCTTTTTTGTTCCATAAAATCTGCCTTCTCTTTAAATTTTTCCGCAAATCCCATATTTTTTAGAGCGGTTCCTTTAAATATTTCACCGACTTGCGCGAAAATATGCTCGCGCGCTTTTAAAGAATTTTCCAATCTTCCCGCAATCCCCAGCGCAGGTCCTGCCTGACCGTGCTCTTTCATTTTTTCAAATTGTTCATTCGCCTTGCCAATGCGATTTTGAACATTCGCTTCAAGATTTGTTTTTTGTTCTTCGGTTATTTTTCCGGCTTCATATAATTTTTCTAATTCATCCAAGCGCCTTTCAATCAAGTCAGCTTGCCAGCTAGCTTTTGATTCAAGCGAAAATTTCATCAAACCGCGCATTCCTTCTGTCATATTTTTAACAGAATATAACGTTTCATCCGGCAAAGAGTCCTCTGCTGCATAAGCAGTGGCTCCTCCACCAAAAATAATTACCAAAAGTAACGCTAAAGATATCATTTTCGTAGGCATAAATAATTGCATATTTAATTTTAAACTTGGAAATTGCGGTTTCCAATTAATATAACGAAAAAAACTATTATCTTTTATAGGGTGTTCTTCTATAAAAGAAATTAGATTTTCACGAATATTATTTTTATCTTTTGGATTTAAGTTAGTTTGCATATTTTTTTAATTTTTTAATCGCGCGATTTAAATTTACCGAAACCCAGTTCTCGCTTTTCTCCAAAACTTGCGAGATTTCTTTCGGGCCCATCTGACTTATATAACGCATTAGGATAAGATTTCTTTCACTTTCTCGTAACTTCTTCATAGTATGCAGAAGTTCTTTTGCCTCTGCCTTCATTATTATATTATTATCTTGAGTTATACTAATTTCAAACCCAGCCTCTATAAGTCCGTCTAATGATGCTGTTTTTTTCTTTCTTGATTCATCAATTGCCAGGTTTGTAGCAATTCTATAAACAAGCGCTTTCAAATTATCAATCTTTCTGCCTTTTGAAATATAAATCCATGCACGAGTGAACGATTCTTGCATCAATTCTTTTGCTCTTTCGCCATCATAAACACGAAAATAAAGGTGGCGATAAATACCTTCTGCTAACTCATCATAAATTTTGATAAATTGTTCCTCCTTAACATCGGTTTCTATATTCATATCAGCTTATTTATATAACGGATAGTTCTTAATAATCTTACAACTCTACTCTAAAACACATTTTATGTCAATGGCTTTAGAGCGTTTAGCAATTAGCGTTTAGCGTTTAGCGAAAATCAAAAAATCCCGCAATTAAGCGAGATTCTTTGAAGGGTGGCTAGAGGGAATTGAACCCTCGTTACTAGGACCACAACCTAGCGCTCTACCATTGAGCTATAGCCACCATAATAGCTGGGGAGGGGATCGAACCCTCGACCTCGGGCTTATGAGTCCCGCGCTCTAACCAACTGAGCTACCCAGCCATATTATTCTTAAAGTATCTGCCATTGCCTATGCCCCCAGTAGGGATCGAACCTACATCTTGACCTTAGAAGGGTCGTGTTCTATCCATTGAACTATAAGGGCAAGGGTAATGACAGATAAGTATTTACTAAAATATAAGGGCAAAAACTTCTTATATCTTACACTAAAAATCCAACTTTGTCAAGCAAGCTATTTTCTTATTTTCCTATTATGGCATCTATTATGCGCTTCGCGCAAATGTTTATCGGTAATGTGCGTATAAACCTGCGTCGTTGTAATAGATGAATGCCCAAGCATTGCCTGCACAGTGCGGATATCGGCATCATTGGACAAAAGGTCGGTTGCAAAACTATGACGCAAAGTATGCGGGGTAATCTGCTTTGCAATGCCGGCAATCGTGGCATATTTCGCTACCATTCTTTGCATACTTCTCGGCGTCATCGGCTCTTCATCGCGCTTTGCCAAACTTGCGGCAGCTTTATCCATCCGCACAAACATCCATGGAGATACATCAATTCTTCTGTCTAAATATTCCTTCAGCCAAAAAGCGGCCTGCTCAGATAAAAATACAACACGGACTTTTTTTCCTTTTCCTCTGACAGAAAATTCTATTGCGCCTTTTTTCTTTTTTAAGCTTATATCATCGCGCTTAAGGTGGCAAAGCTCTGATACGCGGAGTCCCGTAGAAAACAAAATTTCTAAAATAGCTTTATCACGAAGATCACCGAGCTTCACTCCAGAACCCCCCTTACTCCCCCCTTGGAAAGGGGAGGAAGGAAGAGGCGCATCAAGAAGTCGATCGATTTCATCTTCACCCAAAAAATTAACCATTCTTTCCGGCATTTTAGCCAGCTCAATTTTCTCCGGCGCTAAGCTTTTTACATCCTGTTTAGATAAAAATTTTAAAAATGAGCGTAAAGCGATTAAATGATAATTTTGCGTGCTTTTTTTCAAAGGTTCTCCATCTATTGTAGAAAGCCGATTTAAATAAATACGATATTGCCTTATTAATGGAAGGTTTATTTGTTCGGGCTTTATAAATCGACCTGCCGTTCGAAGCTTTAGCGAAGAATGGACCCAATCAAAAAAACGGGTCAAATAAAAACGATAATTATCTATCGTATTCGCGCTTCTTCCACGCTCTACCTCCAAATAGCTTAAAAATGCCTCTACTGGCTTGTTTTTGATGATTTTTTGTTCCATATTTTGGCTAAATTTACTTATTTTTTTGTAAAATACCTTGACAAAAGCATTAAAGTGTGCTATACTTTGGCTAACAATAGAAGTTCTTTCCAATACAATCACAATCCAAAAGGAGATAAGATGACTGTAATCGTTGGGATTTTGACCATAGCGAGCTGTGTTTTCTTCGGAAAGATGCGACTCGGAGCATCCCTTACCTGTCTGGCGCTAGCCACCACAACCGGAGTTCTTCTTTCTTGAAGGAGATATAATGCAAGGTATTCTTGGAGCCATCGCGATATTCATCTGCGTTACCCTAGTTTGGGGTATTGCTGATGAAGGCAAGAAAAGCAACAAACAAGAGCAGCGGCGCTATAGGTATGTAGTAAAAGAACAGCGCCGTTCCACTTTTTCCCCGCTTGATTACGATAAGTACTCAATCGGGCGAGCTTCGTCGGTGCGAAAAAGGCGAGGATTCGTAGCAATGCGTCTTCGCAGGTTCCAACGGGTTCTACAAGAGAACCCAGTTGCGGTGAAGCAGCTTCTTGCTGCTAGCGAGTCAGCTGGTGTTCCGGTTGACGTAGCTCTGGCACATTGGATGCTTGAATCGTTCATGTCTCTGGGTGGTGATAGCGGAACTCCTGCTCTCACCGCAATTGAACGAAACATCCGCCAGGACCGCCGGCGTCGCGACCAGTTCGTAAAAAACAAGGGGGCTTTTCTCGATATCTGCCAAAAGTGTGGGTATTACAAGCAGTACGGTCCGCAATGTAGGCAGATGTTGGGCTCCTCCACAGGAGCGCTTGGTCCGATGCAGTTTATGCCGTATACCTGGGGAGATCCGTCAGAAAGACAGGATCTCGACGGAGATGGTGTAGGCTGTCCGCTAAATCTTGCTGAAGCATTTTATGCCTCTGCAAGAAAGCTAAAGGGCCATGCGGATTTTGCCCGCCAATATAACAATAACTGGCGTGTGATCCCCGCAAAAGAACACGTTAATGTTCTTGCGCCAATTCCCTCCGAACTTTTGGAGAGCGAGTGGGACTTTGCTATGTTGCGATATGCAGGAGCATATTGCAGTCGCAACTATGCATACGTTAGGCGTGCAAAGCGCCTACGACCCCATCTATGTAAGATGATACGTGAAGCTACGGGGCAGAACTTAACCTGCTCTATGGAGCCTCCCTCATCTTATCTTGCCTCCAACTGACTCCGTGCATTCCTGCGCGGAGTTTTTCTTTTAAAAAAAGCGTCTAGCAATTAGCAGTTAGCGTTTAATGATTCTACCTAAACGCTCAACGCCCGCCTTGACTCGTAGGCGAGGCAGGCTATACGCTATATGCTATTCATATTATATCACGAACGTCGCAAAATATTAATAAATTGTCCGGGCAATTGACAAGAATCAGGATTTGTGTTATAATTCTATTATTAAAGAACCTCAAAAATTTTATAAATAACGTTCTTCTGGGTTTAATGTGGCTTGTCACCGTTATACTCGGGGATACGAAAACATTATGCTGAATAAAAAAGCAAAGGACAAGATAATAAAAAAATATCAGACCCACGGGTCAGATACCGGCTCTGCCCAAGTGCAGATAGCCATCCTCACAGAAGAGATAAAAGAGCTTAGTAAACATTTACAAACTCACAAAAAAGACAATTCTTCAAGGCGCGGACTTATCCGCAAAGTGAATGAACGCCACAAATTAGTGCGCTATCTTTCACGCGAAGATAAAAAAGCCGCAGACGACCTTAAAGAAGCACTAAAAATCAAATAATTCTATCGCGTAGCGATCTGCATTCACTAAACGCTAATTGCTAAACGCTTTACCCTTTCCTTATGATAAAACACCCCTCACAGCGTGTAGCAGTATTAATTGATACTCAAAATTTATATTACTCAGCACGCAACTTATATAATAAAAAAGTAAATTTCAAAAGTATTTTGGAAGATGCTGTAGCCGGTCGCCAATTAACCCGCGCTATCGCCTACGTCGTAAAGACAAAAACCGGCGAAGAGCGTCCATTTTTTGACGCACTTGAAAAAGTCGGCATTGAAACAAAAGAAAAAGAACTCCAGATATTTTTCGGTGGAGCAACAAAAGCCGACTGGGACGTAGGTCTCGCGATTGATGCCATTGTTCTCGGAGAAAAAGTTGACTCCATTGTTATTGTAAGCGGAGATGGCGACTTTATTCCGTTGGTACAATATTTACGTTTTTCAAAAGGCGTTCACGTTGAAATAATGGCCTTCAAAGAAACTACTTCAACAAAATTACTTGAAGTAATAGATGATTATATTGACCTTTCAGCTAATAAAGAAAAATATTTGATGCAACTCTCAAAAGAAACAGCACCAATAAAAATAGAAAGACACGAAAGACAGCATAAACAAATTAATAAGGCGCGCAAAGGAAGACCGAGAATGACACTTTCATCCATTAAATAAATGGACGAAAAAAGAATGACCAATTTCCCAAATCCCAATGACCGATGAAGGTATTTTCGCTACCGCGAAAATAAATTATTAAATAATACACTAGTTAATTAACAATTAATTAAATTAATTGGTTTTGACAATAAAACACAAAGATCTTGATGATTGTGTTCCTTCTTCGCATAATCATTCTTCGCTAGGTTCTACGCTAGGTTCTTCGCTAGAGCTACGAACCTCATAGAAAGCTACGAATGACGCAAGCTTCGAGGGACAAGTCAAGCTCTGTAGTTTTACTGCCAGAACCTACCTACTATCATTATGTCTAAAGATGTACATAATTTTGAAATAGAATGGGGAGGCAGACCTCTCAAAGTGGAAATCGGCAAAATTGCAAATCAAGCCGATGGAAGCTGTGTTGTAACTTACGGGGAAACAACAGTACTTTCAACCGTCGTACTCGGCGCGCCGAGAGATATTGATTTTTTCCCTCTTACCGTAGAGTTTGAAGAAAGACTCTATGCAGCAGGAAAAATAAAAGGTTCGCGGTTTATTAAACGCGAAGGCAAAGCGACTGATGAAGCCGTTCTTTCAGCGCGCGTAGTTGATCGCGGACTTCGTCCGTTATTCAACAAAAAAATGCGCAATGACGTGCAAGTCGTTTGTACGGTTTTGTCTATGGACGGAGAAAATGATCCCGACATATTGGCAATTATCGGCGCCTCCCTTGCTTTGTCTATTTCCAACATTCCATGGGATGGCCCAATCGGCGGAGTTCGCGTCGGACAGATAGACGGCGAATTAATCCTTAACCCAAGCTATGCCGAACAAGAAAAAAGCGCGCTTGACGTTACTATCTCAGGAACTCCTGATAAAATTTTGATGCTTGAGGCCGGTGCAAAAGAAGTGGATGAAAAAACTATAAATGATGCAATACTTTTTGGCCAAAAAAATCTAAAACCGCTAATGAAACTTATTGACGAGATCGTAACCAAAGTAGGCAAAGAAAAATTATCTATCGATGGGCTCTTGGAAGAAGATGCGGAAACATTAGTAGAAAAACAAGAAATCATAAAAAAAGCAAAAGTTTTTTTAGCCGACCATCTTGATGAATATCTTTTTGGCAAACTTCCAAAAGGAAGCAAGTCGTCCCGCAAACAAGCAAAAGAAGATTTGAAAGATCGGTTGGTAGAATATTTAAAAAGCGAACAGATTGGAAAAGATAAAAGAAAATGGGCGCTTGGCGTTTTTGACGATATTGTGGAAGCGCGCGTATTAGAAGCAATTTTGAAAGAAGGAAAACGTGTTGACGGACGCGCCATCACAGAGATACGTCCGCTCTTTGCAGACGTCGGTTATCTCCCCCGCGTTCATGGCTCCGGACTTTTTGCCCGCGGAGAAACTCAAGTTCTCTCCATTATTACGCTCGGTTCTCCAGGCGATGAACAAATTATGGATACTATGGAAGAAGCGGATACAAAAAAACGTTTTATGCATCACTACAATTTTCCTCCTTTTTCTGTCGGAGATACCAAGCCGATGAGAGGTCCATCCAGACGCGATATCGGTCATGGAGCTTTGGCGGAAAAAGCGTTGCTTCCGGTTATCCCATCCAAAGAAGAGTTTCCATATACAATCCGCGTTGTCTCAGAAGTAATGGGCTCAAACGGTTCTAGCTCAATGGGTTCAACTTGCGGTTCAACATTGGCATTAATGGATGCAGGCGTACCGATTAAAAAACCGGTTGCCGGAATTGCGATGGGCTTAGCTTCTGACGAAGACATGAAAAATTTTATTGTTATTACCGACCTTCAAGATATGGAAGATAGTAAAGGCGGAATGGACTTTAAAATTGCAGGCACCCGCGATGGAATCACCGCAATTCAAATGGATACAAAAACAGCGGGCATAACAAAAGAAGTTGTAGAAAAAACATTATTTCAAGCAAAAGATGCGAGAATAGAAATTTTGGATGTAATGGCAAAAACAATTCCAGAGCCAAGAGGAGATCTTTCTCAATATGCTCCGAGAATTGAAACCATCCATATTCTTCCGGACAAAATACGCGAAGTTATCGGTCCCGGGGGAAAAATCATTAATGGTATTATTGATAAAACCGGCGTTCAGATTGATATTGAACAAGATGGAAGTGTATTTATAACTTCTACGAGCGCAGAAGGGATGGAAAAAGCAAAAGAAATGATAAATGCCATTATTGAAGAACCTGAGGTTGGTAAAATTTATCGCGGAAAGGTTGTCCGCATTATGAATTTTGGCGCCTTTGTAGAAATACTCCCGGGCAAAGACGGAATGGTTCATGTTTCTGAGCTTGCTCCATTCAGAGTTGAGAATGTTGAAGACGTTGTAAAGATTGGCGACGAAATACCGGTAATAGTTACTGAAATTGATGACCAAGGCAGAGTTAATCTATCCCTTAAAAAAGCGCGGGAAAAGCTAGGTGAAGCACAAGCAGAGCAAAAACCGGGAAGCGGCAATGGCGGCGGTTTTGGAGGAGATAGAGATAGCCGTCCTCCACGCAGAGATGATAGACGTAGTGGCGGAAGGCCTCAGCGTGGCGGGAGAAGATAATAATAACATCTGACACCTGACATTTAACACCTAACGTCTGACAATTAACATTTGTCCAAGAAAGCTCCGAATATTCGGAGCTTTCTTCTATTATTAATACATATTCGTGTTTTATGCTCATTGCACTTACTTTTTTATTTCTTATGTCTTATTATTAAATCCATCCTACCCTTCCTTTTCCCCCCGAGCTGGATCCTCCGAGCTGAAAGCTAAGAGAAGAAATTCTTTTGCATAATAATTCTTATTCCTTACTACTTACTGCATACTACCTACTACTTTCCCCTTCTTTGTCTACACTTGTCTTGACTTTTAGCGAGTTATCCACAGAAATTGTGGATAAGTGTGGACTAAAGGTGGATAAAATGATATTTTAAGTAAGCTCCTTGTGGAAAAGAGTATGGATAACGTCTTCGGCCTTAAGTTTTTTAGCTAAATTTAGCATTTTGATATATTGACAAGGGTTAAAAAAAATGATATACTATAAGTAGGACAGTAAAAATAGTTATAAAACCTACTACTTCCGTTATGCGGAACATAGTAGTTTAGCTATCAGTCCCACTAGCTCTTTTGCACACTTTGCCGGAAACGGCACGTTCATTACATTTTTTCTCTCAAATAGAGAAGATTCAAGAATTTTCCCTCTTCTTTACTGTTTTCGCTTAAAACAAAAATAAAAATAATAAAAAGACAGGCTACGGAGCGCCCACTAAATAGACAATGCATGGGATGTCTATAGGGTTACACTCCACAAAACGGTAGAGAGGCGTTCGTTATATGGACTAAGGTTGAGTATGGTGTCATTCGCAGATAAGAGTTCCTACTGTGTCATTCAAAGCTTTACGCGAAGAATGATAGGCATTCTTACCTGCGAATGGGTCCTATACCTAATGTCCACGGACCCGCGGTTCACTTATTAATTTAATTAATTGGAGCCCTCCGGGTCCTTTTTTTATCTAAAAATTAAAGCTGGCTATTAAAAAATCCCAACTCAATGGGATTATTTTTTTGGACTAAACACAAAGACTTCTTTTATTTCTTGAATTTTGTTGTCTTTTTGATATGCAACCCTTAAGCGACAATATCCTCCCTCAAACTGATTGATAATGCTTACGCGTCCCTTATAAACTGCTAATAAAACTCTCATCCTATGAGAAATACACCCTTGTGGCTTACTACAATCGTTTTCTACACTATCTTCAATATCACCTTCAAACATAAATTGAAATACGATCATCTTTTTTTCTACTCTTACCCTTATAGCACATTTGCTCACCTTCACTTGCGCAACTTTTTCTTTTTTATTTCCATCAAAACTGGCATGAATATCTTTTGTTACATAATCAGTACTGCAACTATCGCTTTCGCCTGTGTTCTCCGAGGAGCAACCATAAAATATGGAAAGCAATAACGTAATTAAAATACTAAATATATTTCTCTTTACTTTTGTCACTTTCTTTCTCCCTTCTAAAGAACTATCTATTTTTTATCATACCTTATTATAGAAGTCAAGAAGGCTAAACCTTAATCGTGTCTTTTTTAACCTTAATTTGTTCAATTAATAATATTATTACTCCTATTATTATCATCCCATCTGCTATATTAAAAAAACTTCTATTTAGAACATTTACACAATCAATAACATGCCCAAAAAATAGACGATCAAATAAATTAGAAGCGCCACCCAAAATTATAAAAAGATAAGCAAGGCTTATGAAATTACTTTGCTTTGCTCGCAGTGACACCATTAATAAATACATAAAAATCACGAGCAAAGCAATCCCTATTAAATTATATACCATTCCGGCAACGGGCAAACTGAAAGCACCGGCATAATTCTTATATAATCCAAATTTTATAAAACCACCCCCAAGATTAATGGAGGAGATTATAAACTTCAAAATCCTATCTGTTACAAATAAAATTATTGGAATGAGAAGGTATGTATATTTATTCACATTATAAAATTTTCATTTTTCATTTATCATTTTCCATTGATTTATTCGGGTTTATGACCTCAAAACAAATACAAAAAACTTTAGGAGGTCAGAAACCCGAATAAATTGGTTATTGATAATTGATACTTCATTGATAATTGAGAATTGATAATTGATACTTTCTTTTCTATGCTTCCAGCGTAAGTTTTTTCTTGCATTCTATACAAGACGAAGAAACCGGACGCGCCAAAAGACGCCTTTCGGCAATCGGCTCTTTGCAATATTTACATACTCCATACTCTCCGTTTTCCATTCTGCCAAGCGTCTCATTGACGTCCTTTAACGCTCTTTCCAAAGTATCTTCCAAAGTAAGATTTTTTGTATATTCCGCAACTTCGGCTGCATTTTCATCTGGCTTGTCACCCATTTCCGGAAAGCGCGTATTGTAATCGCCTTCATCTACCGTGCTTTTATCCGCAAAAGCGGAAAGTTCGTTTTCTAGGTCTTCTTTTTTTGCTAAAAGCTGTTCTCTTATTTTTGCTAAAAATTCTTTTGAGAATGATGATTTTTTACCCATATAAATATCAATTTATGAATTATACCTATATTATACAATAAAGCCCCAAATGGTCAATATGAAAAAAAAGCGATTAGCGTATAGCCTGCCTCACCTACGAGTCAAGACGGGTGGTTAGCGTTTAGGTAATTTTACTAGGTATTTTTGTCTAAATTTAGATAAAAAAAGCATAAAACACTTGACAAAATGCTTAAAGTATGCTATACTTATTTCAAATTCAAAAGAATTGCCTGGATGGCGGAACTGGTAGACGCAAGGGACTTAAAATCCCTCGCCCAAAAGGCGTGGGGGTTCGAATCCCCCTCTAGGCACTGACTGTTCATTTTTAACGAATTCAACCAACGAAAGGAAAAAACATGGGTCCATTGTTGCTTTGTCTCTGCCATGTCGCGCACAAGCTGTACGAGAACGACGAGGCGCTGGAGGACGAGTCCTTCGGCTCTCACTGGGTCTCCGAGCGTGAGAAGCGCGCGCGCGCCAACTGTGACTGGCTCTTCCAGTCCAGCCCCTCCCCCGAGGATATCCTCCTCGCGAATGAGGAGAACACCGACATCTCCGAGGAGGATGTACTGGATTACCCCGACGTGCTGGACTATCCCGACGACACGCTGGACTACCCCGACACATTCCTCACCAACGAGCCCCACGTGATGCACGTGACAGAAAGGCTCAATTCCGAGCCCGAGGTGGTGGAGATCTACAAGCTCCGCCAGAGAAGCGGAACCATCCTCGTGACTTCCACCTACCGCCCGAGCAAGAACGCGCGCAAGCCACACATCGGCTCGCGCACCGAGCGGACCTTGAATGACTTCGAGTGGCGCGGAGACGAACTCATCCTCACCCATGTCATCGTGGATGGCCTCGAGTTCAAGGTCGGCCGCGCCGCGTAACAACCCCCCCCTGAATACAGAGGGAGGAAAAAATCCCACCAACACATGCCCCGCAACCGATTCAGGTTAGCGGGGCTTTTTCTTTTCTAGAAATATCTTGCCGAATAGCTCCCTCCTTTGGAAAAGGAGGGCTGGGGAGGATTTAATAATTTAATTTATAAATCCCTCCTGTCCTCCCTTTTCCAAAGGGAGGGACTTGCTGTGATGTTTTTTTCTTAATAATTCCCATATTACTTACTACACGCTACTTGCCGGCAGGCAGGCTTGCTATGTACTACTTTTTATGTTAACCTAAAAATGGTCCTTTGATAAAGGAGACGGGCGATGAAAAAAGTAGCTTCTTATTTTATTACTTTATTGTTTTACTGCTTTCTTGCTTCTTGCGCTTATCATCCGATTGAAAAACCGGAAAATAACGTCTCTGTTCCCGATTTCCCAAAAGCCAAATTAGCCGATAATCTATTTTCTGTAAACGCCAATAATTTAGACGGGCATTACAATATAAAAATAGAAAACACTGAGATACTTGCTAAAAACGAATCAGGTGAATTCAAATCATATGAAGTATATGATACTGTTTGGAAAGATGTTGACTTCCGGTCATTTGACGACAAAAGCGGAGTCTTGATGTTTGGCTATGGCGGAGTCCTCTGCTGGATAGACCCGCGGATAAAAATTGACAATGAAGGAAAGTTTGAAACAACCATCGAGCCACGCTTCCAATTATTTTTTTTAACCTATGTTGGCTGTAAGTTGCAGATAACAGGAAAGCTCGCGGACGATAAACTGGAGGCAAAAGCAACCCAAACCATTTATATGGCTATAGACCCAGAAAAGCCGGAATCTGTTGCCGTTTACCAGTATACTCTTAGTGGTTATAAAAGATACAAACTAAAAACAACTCCGGCAAAAAAAATTGAAGGTGAGTATAAAAGCATCACAACAAGATTCGGCAACACCTGCCAATTCCAAACTTTTCCAAGTGGTGACTATTTTTTTACCATTGATGTTACCCCTCAAAAAAATAATCATTATTTTATAGATATTGAGAAGATCCTTTCTATTTCAGATATCCCTGTCGATTCTGAAGGGAATATAGATAGCACATTGAAAGGTGTTGGCAGTATCTATATCATAAAAGGCAATATTACTCCGGAAAAAATCAAGTTGAATATTGATATCGCATATAATTTTGATAATGGCTATAGCTGTTCGCAAACATATAGGATGCAGGGAGTAAAACGTTTTGAGGAAGCGGATGGAAATGATACTACTATTGATGGAGTTTATAGTGTCCAAATGCCGGTCGAATCTATGACCTGCCAAGGCCAGCCAAGCGCGACTGAACAGCACTTGGATTCTCTGAAGATTGATGAGGAGACCGCCACGCTTCTGCTTGGCAGTAGAGAATTTCTTGCAAAATTAGACGCAGGCAATAAGTTTACCACCAAAATTAGCAATGGAAGTTATTATGAAGTAACGCACACATTGAAAGATACAACTCTCACTCCAAATAATATCAGCGGAAGATTGATAAGCGAGTACACGTTGCCCCCTAATGGAACATGCAATATCATTTATAATCTAAGCGGTTCAAAATTATATAAGCATAACTAAAAACAAAATCCCCGCCGTGGGGATTTTTTTAATTATCCGTCCCGATAACTATTGGGACACAATATTTACCATACTACATGCTACTCTCTTTAATTATTCTTCATCCGGAACTGCGCAGCGCGGGCAACGTGGCTTTTATCAATATTTTCCACGCCTTCCAGATCAGCGATAGTTCTGGAAACTTTTAATAGTCTATAATAGCTTCTGGCTGAAAGACTATAAAAATTGCAGACATCTTTCAGTTTTTGATTTGCTTCATTGTCCAAAACGCAATGTTCTAATATCTGCCTTGAATTCATTTCGCTATTTGTAAAAATATTTTCGTTTTGAAATCTTTCTTCCTGTATCTTGCGACATTTTTCAACTCGCTGACGCACGGTTTTTGATGATTCTCCCTCTACCCTTTTTTCCAATTCTTCAATCGGAACAGCAGGAACTTCAACGTGCAAATCAATCCTATCTAAAAGAGGCCCGGAAACTTTTTTTGAATATTTCAAAATTTGCGCGGGAGAACATTTGCAAGGGTGCATATTATCTCCATAATATCCGCAAGGGCAGGGGTTTTGTGCGGCAAGCAAAATAAACCTTGCCGGAAACTGTGAGATACCGGCAATGCGGGAAACCGTAACAATCCCGTCTTCTAAGGGCTGACGCAAACTCTCCAATACTGCCCGGCCAAACTCCGGCAGTTCATCCATAAAAAGAACTCCCCGATGTGCCAAGCTGATTTCTCCCGGCCTAGGATTACTACCTCCACCAATAAGTGACACGGCTGACGCGGTATGATGTGGCGAACGAAATGGTCTTCTCATAACAATCGGCCTCGTGCCGGAAAGATACCCGCAGACAGAATATATTTTACTTACTTCCAATGATTCTTTAAAAGTTATCTTTGGCAAAATAGACGGCAAGGCGTGGGCGAGCATACTTTTTCCAGAACCCGGAGGACCAAGAAGTAAAACGTTATGTCCCCCGGCTGCTGCAACCTCAAGAGCATATTTTGCCTGTTCCTGGCCTTTTACATAAGCAAAGTCATAATCATATGATTCACTCTCATAATCAAAATTGAAGACGTGTTCTTCTGCCGGAAGAATTTCTTTTTCTCCCCGCAAGTGCGCGACAACCTGACGCAAACTATCCGCCCCATATGCTTCTATGCCCGGAACAATCGCCGCTTCTTCAGCGTTTTCTTGCGGTAAAATAATTTTTTTAATTCCCTTTTCTTTCGCAAGAAGCGCGCAAGAAATAACGCCATTCACTTTTCTTAAATTTCCATCAAGCGCCAGCTCTCCTAAAAACATTATCTCTTCTTTTGGCTCCGGAAGGACTCCGTTGGATACTAAAATACTTACCGCAATCGGTAAGTCATATAACGGACCTTCTTTTTTTATATCCGCAGGCGCCAAATTGATTGTCGTCTTGGATGGAGGAAACTTGAAACCACTATTTTTTATCGCGCTTCTTACACGTTCTTTAGATTCTTTTATTGATGCGTCTGGAAGCCCTACGATAGCAAACCCCGGCAATCCGTTTGCTATGTCCGATTCCACTTCTACCAAAGCACCCTCTAAACCAATAATTGCAGATGTTATAATCTTGCTCATAAAAATTCTAAACTCTAAACCCTAAACTCTAAACAAATCAAAAAAACCAAAATACAAAATTCAAAAAATAATTATTGTTTTTTAAACTTTGAATTTAGAATTTTGAATTTGTTTAGGATTTCGAATTTAGGATTTAGGATTTGTTGAGTTAACACTTATCCCTTACATTCTTTATTAGAACACTTCTCTTTGCCTCTTCCGTCAACTACCATAAGCGAGTCACAGTCCGGACATTTTTTGCCTGTTGGTTTTGACCAGAGAGCAAAATTGCATTTTGGATAATTTGAACATCCAAAGAAAACCCTTCCGCGTTTTGTTCTTCTGGCGACAACATGTCCGGTCTTACAGCTGGGACAAGAAACTCCAGTGTCATCATTTATCGGTTTCATGTTTTTACATTTTGGATAATTTGAGCATCCTAAAAATTTTCCATACTTTCCTTCTTTAATAAGCATCTTAGCTCCACATTTATCACAAAATTCATCCGATTCCTTAACTTCTTCTTCGTCTTTTTTGCCACCCAGCGGTTTTGTAAATTTGCATTCCGGAAAAGCACTACATGCTAAAAATTTTCCATATCTGGACATTCTCACAATCATCGGGGCGCCACAAACCTCGCAAACTTCCGTTGTTTCTTCTTTTAGAACATCGGATTTTTTTACTTCCTTATATTTTTCCATTAAATTTTTCTTAAATGGTTCATAGAATTCTCTTATGACCGGTTCCCATTCTTTTTTGCCTTCGGCAATATCATCCAAATCATCTTCAAGGTGGGCGGTAAATTCATAATCCACTACTTCAGGAAAGTTTTCTACTAAAAGATCGTTTACCAAAAAAGCAATCTCTTTTGGCTGGAATTTTTTATTTTCGTCGCGGACGACATATCCACGTTCTGCGATTGTAGAAATAATCGGCGCATAGGTAGATGGCCGGCCAATACCGTGCTCTTCCAGCGCCTTAACTAGTGTCGCGTCGCTATATCTTGCTGGCGGTTCTGTAGAATGCTGTTTTGATTCCAAGGCTTTTAATTTCAGTTTATCTTTTTCACTTAATTTTGGCAAGATTACATCTTTATTATCATGGCCATAAATCTTCATAAAGCCATCAAAAAGCATAATATTGCCATTAGCTCTGAAGCAATAGTCACCAGCGGAAATATCTACCGTAGTCTGTGAGAAACGAGCCGGTTTTGCCTGGCTTGCTACCGCTCTCTTCCAAATCAAATCATACAAACGCCATTGGTTTCTATTTAAAAAGTCTTTTATGTCCTCGGGCATTCTTGCAACCGATGTCGGGCGGATTGCTTCATGCGCCTCCTGCGCACTCCGCGTTTTTGTTTTAAACCTTCTAGGAGCACTCTCGGCATATTCAGATCCAAGCGCTTTGCTTATCCAATTTTTAACCTCGCCAGTAAACTTATCAGACAAATTACATGAATCGGTACGCATATAAGAGATAAGACCAATGTGTCCGCTACCTGCCAGACCAATACCTTCATATAATTCTTGCGCTAGCTTCATTGTTTGTTTGGCGCTAAACCCAAGACGCTTGTTTGCTTCCTGTTGTAAAGAGGACGTGGTAAATGGCGCCTGTGGCAAGCGCTTTGCTTCTTTTTCTTTCAGCTCTTCAATTATATATGAAGCGTCTTTCACTTCGTCTATTATTTTTTTTATCTGCTTTTCATTTTTTATATCAAGCTTATCCAAAATTTTACCATCCGCTTTATATAGCTTTGCGGTAAATTCTTTTTTATCTTTTAATAGTGCCGCTTCCAGACTCCAATATTCTTCCGGTTTAAAGTCCTGCACTTCTCTCTCGCGCTCTACCACAAGCCGAAGAGTCGCCGATTGAACGCGTCCAGCAGAAAGTCCTTTTGCTACTTTTTTCCATAAAAACGGGGAAAGCTCATAACCCACCAAACGGTCTAAAATTCTTCTTGCCTGTTGAGCATCCACCAAATCCATATCAAGATGACGCGGGTTTTCTATTGCTTCATTAAGAGCTTCATCGGTAATTTCATGAAAAGCTATTCTTTTAGCATCTTCCGGTTTGATCTTTAAAATATGGCAAAGATGCCATGAAATGGCCTCGCCTTCTCTATCTTCGTCAGTGCCAAAATATATTTCATCGGCTTCTTCACCTTCTTTCACAAGCTCGTTTACTTTTTTTGTTTTTTCGCGCGGGATAATATAGTGAGGTTCAAAATTGTGTTCTATATCAATTCCCATTTCGCTTTTGGGTAAATCGCGGATATGGCCAAAAGAGGAGACTACTTTGTACTTTCCTTTCAAGATACCGCTGATTGTTTTTGCCTTTGTAGGCGACTCTACTATAAGTAGCTTCATAAAAATAAGTTTGAATTTTGAAGTTTGAATTTTGATTGAATGACTTAATGATCGAAGTTTGAAGTTTGCAGTAAATTATTATTCTTTCTTAATCCTTCTACCTTCTGTCATTCTTACTTCATTCGAAATTCAAAATTCGAAATTCAAAATTTTATATTAAAATATTGATTTTCTATTTTTCACAATCTCCTCCTCGCTACACCAATGTTCCCTCAATTCCCCTGCTAAAAATATTGAACCCGTAATAACCAGTAAGTCATCCTTCTTAAGTTTGGGAAGAATCTCAACTAATGCGTCTTTGGCATAATGTTTATAATATAACTTGTTTTTATCTGATTTTGCAAATTTTGTCAACCAGTCGCTATAATTCATCACTTTTCTAAAAGGATTTGAAAAACGGGTTAGATATGTTACATCAAAGAATTCTAAAAGTTGCGGAAGGACTTTAGTAACCTGCTTATTTTTGGCTAATGCGAATATTAAATATTTTTTGTTAGGTTTTGAGTTGTAGGTTTTAGGTGTTAGGAACCTCAATAGGGCCTGAAGCTTATCTTCGTTATGCGCGCCATCTATAATTATCGTTGGATTTATAGAAATAACTTCCATCCGCGCCGGATAAAATGCCCGTTCCAGCCCCTTTCCAATATTGTTAATTTTTAAATCATTTGCGCATTCAATTGCCAGGGTCGCATTTCTTGCTTGGTGCTCACCAACCAATTGCAGGTTATACTTTTCATTTTTATATTCAAAACTTGTCCCATTCAAATTTGTTTCAATGTTTTTTAAATCTGCGTAATTGATTTTCTTTAACAATATAGCAATATAACAATGTAACAATTCGAGCTCTTT